>CANHMH010000045.1 GCA_947461635.1 Flavobacteriales bacterium
GAAAATCGACCTAGAAGAAATGAAAGAATCCAAAGCGACATTCGTATTTGGACAAATGAATGAGCCTCCAGGAGCAAGAGCACGTGTTGCATTGTCTGGATTGACCATTGCAGAATATTTTAGAGATGGAGATGGAGAAGGTCAAGGAAAAGATATCCTTTTCTTCGTTGATAACATCTTCCGTTTTACACAAGCAGGATCTGAAGTATCTGCCTTACTTGGACGTATGCCATCAGCAGTAGGTTACCAACCAACATTGGCAACTGAAATGGGTGCGATGCAAGAGCGTATTACTTCCACTAAAAATGGATCCATTACTTCCGTTCAAGCGGTATATGTACCTGCGGATGACCTTACCGATCCAGCACCGGCAAACACGTTTGCCCATTTGGATGCAACAACGGTATTGTCTCGTAAAATTGCTGAGTTAGGAATTTATCCAGCAGTAGATCCATTAGATTCTACTTCACGAATTTTGACAGCAGAAATCGTTGGTGATGAGCATTATAACTGTGCGGAACGTGTGAAAATCACTTTGCAACGTTACAAAGAGTTACAAGATATCATTGCGATCTTAGGTATGGATGAGTTATCAGAGGAAGATAAGCTAATCGTTCACAGAGCACGTCGTGTTCAACGATTCTTATCTCAACCTTTCCATGTTGCGGAGCAATTTACAGGGATCCCAGGTGTATTGGTTGATATTCAAGATACAATCAAGGCATTTAATGATATCTTAGATGGTAAATTTGACCAATATCCAGAAGCAGCATTTAACTTAAAAGGTGGCATCGAAGATGTAATCGCTGCAGGAGAAAAAATGTTGGCTGAAGCTTAATATCTTTTACACATGAAATTAGAAATTATCACTCCAGAAGCAAGTCTTTTCAAAGGTGAGGCAACAAGCGTTACTCTTCCTGGTTTAGACGGTATGTTTCAAGTGTTGAATAACCACGCACCGATCATCTCATCATTGAAAAGTGGAGAAGTGATTTTTGAATTAAGCGGAAACGAAGCGGATGCGGAAATGAGCAATTTATTGGTTCGTTCTGGATCTAAAATACACGCTTCAATCAAAGGTGGTGTAGCAGAATTAAATAATAATCGCCTGATTATTTTAGCAGAATAATTGGCGTTGAAACAGATTAAAAAAGGGATGTGGTTAACCAGTCCCTTTTTTTTTGAGAAATAGTTTATGCGTTTTTGCATACAGAACACAAGATTCTTTGATTACCTTCGTTAAGAACATGGAAATGACGAATTTATTGACTCAATTAGAACAAACAAACATCCCAAAGCATGTTGCTTTCATTATGGATGGAAATGGACGATGGGCAAAAAGTCAAGGTCAACATCGATTGTTCGGTCATGCTGAAGGCGTTTTATCGGTGAAAGAAATCATTAAAACGGCAAGAGAAATAGGCATACAGTATTTGACGATGTATGCTTTTTCCACAGAAAACTGGAATCGACCAGCTGAAGAAGTAGCTGGATTAATGGATTTGCTTGTTCAAGCAATCACAAATGAAACCGACGAAATGCATGAAAATGGGGTTCGTCTAATGACCATAGGTGATATTTCTGCGCTTCCTGAATCTTGTGTCGTGTCTTTAAACGAAGCAACGCACAAAACACGAGAAAACACAAATCTCACGTTAGTTCTAGCGTTAAATTATAGTGCACGCTCGGAAATAACCAGCGCTTGCAAAAGACTAGCGGAAGAAGTTAAAAGCGGACTCATTTCTTTAGATCAAATCACAGAAGATTCCATCAGTGAAAAACTGAACACTTCAGGTATTCCAGATCCAGAATTATTGATTCGCACTAGTGGAGAATGCCGTATTAGTAACTTTTTGCTTTGGCAATTGTCTTATACAGAGTTATACTTTACACCAGTTCATTGGCCTGACTTTAGAAAAAAGGAATTTGTGAATGCCATAATTGCTTATCAACAAAGAGAAAGAAGATTTGGAAAAATCTCAGAACAATTAAACGATAATAAATGAGATACTTAGTTGTATTTATACTCTTTTCTTTTGTGACATATGGTCAAAATGGACCAACGACACTAGGTGGTTTAGATTTCGATTATACTTCTCCAAAGGAATATGAAATTGGCCCTGTGCGTGTTGTAGGCGCAGATAATTACGATCACCAAGGAATTAAAATGATTGCAGGATTGCGTCAAGGCCAAATGATTACCTTGCCTAGTCAGCAAATTAATAAAGCCATTCAAAATTTATGGTCAGAAGGATTGTTTTCGAATATATCTATTTATGCAGAAAAAGAGGTGGCGGGAGTGATTTACCTCGTCATCGAATTAGTGCCTCGACCAAAATTATCTAAATTTAAATTTAACGGCATCACAAAACGTGAAGCAGATAAAGTACGCGAAGAAATTTCCCTTTACGCAGGAAAAACAATCACGGAAAACCTCATTTTTCAAACGAACAGTAAAATAAGAGGATACTTTCGTGAAAAGGGATTTTACCATGTCAACGTGAGTATTTCGCGCACAAAGGACACCCTGATTAACGATTCGGAAATATTCTCCATCACCATTGATAAAGGTCCAAAAATTGGAATTAAGGAAATCGAAATCATCGGAAGTACAGAAGTTCCATTGTGGAAATTGAAAATGGCCATGAAAGACACAAAACAAAAAGGAGTCCTTCGCATTTTTAAGCGGTCTAAATTCACGGAGTCTAGTTATCAAACAGATAAATTAGCCTTGATGGCGAAGTTTAATAAGGTTGGATTACGCGATGCGCAAATTATACATGATACGGTTTATCTTTTAGATGAAAAGAATTTAAAAATTCAAATTCAAATTAGTGAAGGAGAAAAGTACTACTTCGGAGATGTTGAATGGATCGGTAATACAAAGTATCGCTCTAGTTTCTTGGATACGGTATTAGGAATTAAAAAAGGTGATTTATATAATAAAGATTTATTTACGCAACGTTTATTCGGCGGTCCGGATGGCAGAGATATATCTGCATTGTACATGAATAAAGGGTATTTGTTTTTCCAAGTGATTCCTGTTGAAACTAATGTCACAAATAATCAGATCAATCATCAAATCCGAATCATAGAAGGAAAAATTGCAACGAACGGAACCATTACGATTCGCGGAAATACGAAAACAAATGACCACGTGATTTTACGTGAGGTAAGAACGAAACCCGGAGATGTTTTTAACAAGGAAGACATCATGAGAACGCAACGTGAATTGTCTCAATTAGGATTTTTTAACGATCAAGGATTCCAAGTTAACCCAATGCCAAATCCCGCGAAAGGAACAGTGGATATTGAATACGTGGTAGAAGAAAAATCAAGTGACCAAATTGAATTATCAGGTGGGTATGGTGGGGCCGGCCCTTCAACCCCTGGCAGAATCATTGGTACTATTGGATTATCATTCAATAATTTTTCCACTAAAAATTTCTTTAAGAAGGAAGCTTGGTCGCCTCTTCCAGGTGGTGATGGACAACGTTTATCGATTCGTGCGCAGTCTAATGGTCGTTTCTACCAAGGATATAACTTCTCTTTCACCGAGCCATGGTTGGGTGGCAAGAAGCCGAATTCACTTTCTTTTTGGGTAAATCGCACAGCATTATCTACTACAGGTTTCTTGAGATCGGACCCAAATTATACAGGACTTTCCATAACAGGAACAGGTGTTGGACTTGGACGCCGTAAAAGATGGCCAGATGATTATTTCACCGCGTATTACGAGATGAGTTATCAGTATTATGATGTTATGAAGGACACACGTTTCCCATTATTTAATGAAGGTTACGCAAATGACATTGCTCTAAAGTACGTGCTTCAACGTAGTTCCGTTAGCGCCCCAATTTATCCACAGAGCGGATCCAATTTTACATTAACAGCGAAAGCAACACTTCCGTATTCATACTTTCGGGATGATGTAGATTATGCTGGAATGACTGATCGTGAACGTTTTTTATTCTTGGAGTATTATCGTTTTAAATTTACGGGAGAATGGTTTTTACCATTAACCGCTGACAAAAAACTTGTCCTCATGCCGCGCTTTGGTTTTGGTTATATTGGAATGTACAATAAATCAAAGGGTTTAACGCCTTTCGATCGTTATTCGATGGGAGGAAGTGGTCTCTCAGGAGTGAATCAATTAGGTGGGCGTGAAATCATTGCCTTAAGAGGATATGATGATCAAAGTATCTCTGCAAATGGCGGGGATCCAATCATTGCTAAGTATACCTTGGAACTACGCTATCCGATCTCCTTAAATCCGCAAGCGACATTCTATGCACTAACATTTTTAGAGGCAGGAAATACCTATCCAACATTTGATAAATTCAATCCGTTTAACGTGAAACGAGCTGCGGGAGTGGGTATCCGTGTGTTCTTGCCAATGTTTGGTATGTTAGGACTAGATTACGGTTTTGGTTTCGATAAATTGGATAGCTGGGCTAGTGGTGCTGGATCAACATCTGGATCAGACGCTTCAATTATGAATAAAGGATTTTATCCGAAATTGAGCTTCACCATCGGAATGAACTTAGGCGAATTATAGAATATTACAATAAATGTTTAACTTCGCCGTTCTTTAGAAACAATTTTTATATGGCAAAGTATTGTTTTCTCTTCATTTTGTTTTTTGGCATGCGATTTGCCAATGCACAAACGTACGCGTTTATTGATTCTGATTATATTTTAAAAAATGTTCCGGAATATGTTGAAGCAAAAGAACGCCTAGATAAAATGGCCGAACGGTGGACAAAAGAAATCGAAGAACGTTACGAAGTCATTAAAACAAAAAAAGCTAGCTTCGATAGAGAAGAGGTTCTTCTTCCAAAAGAGGAAAAAGAAAAGAGAAAAACGGAAATTGAAAATCTGGAAAAAGACGCGATTGAATTGCAAACACAACATTTTGGCTCAAACGGAGATTATTTCCAAAAGCGTCAAGAGTTGGTGAAACCCATTCAGGACCGTGTCTTTACAGCGATGAAAAAAGTAGCAAAGAGGGAGGGATATTCCTTCGTTTTTGACAAATCGAACCAAAGTAATTTGGTTTATGCAGAGAAAGAGTTTGACATGAGTGACTCTGTTCTCGAAGAAATGGGTATAACAAAGTAACATACATAAAGAATGAAAAATTTATTATTAGGATTGGTATTATTTATTGGATTTGGCGCAGCAGCTCAATCAAAAGTAGCGCATGTGGATTCACAGAAATTATTGGACACAATGCCCTCACGCAAATCAGCGGTTGCTCAGTTGGATCAAATTCAAAAATCAGGAGTTTCTGAGTTGGAAGAAATTCAAAAATCATTTGAAGCAGCTTATAAAATTTTCATGGAAAAAGAAAAAGACATGCCTCCAATGATTAAAGAAAACGAGCAAAACAAATTGATGCGCATGCAACAAAACTTGGAAACGCGCCAAGCAGAATTGGAGCAAGAATTGAAAACATATAGTCAGCAATTAAACCAACCAATTTTAGATCGCGTTCAAAAGGCGATTGAAATCGTTTCAGAACGCAAAAAGTTGAATTATGTGTTGGATCAATCTTCCATGACCATGTATTACAAAGGTGGTATGGATATTACCAATGAAGTAATTATTGAGCTATTAATTTTAGATGCGGCAGCAACGAAAAAATAAGCACTTAGACATTTTATAATGAAAGGCAATCCATGAGATTGCCTTTTTTGTTTAGTTTTGAATCATGAACAAGAAGTCACCAATAGGTATATTTGATTCGGGGTACGGTGGTCTCACAGTCTTCGATGAGGTACAAAAAGCCTTACCAGAATATGATTATTTGTATTTTGGTGATAATGCAAGAGCACCTTATGGTAACCGATCGTTTGATGTGGTCTACGAATATACGCTTGAGGCTGTTCAGTTTTTATTTAATCAAGGATGTCCACTAGTTGTGCTAGCTTGCAATACTGCTTCCGCAAAAGCGCTTCGCACCATTCAACAAAATGACCTACCTAAATTAGATCCTGAAAAACGTGTCCTGGGTGTCATTCGACCAAGCACGGAAGAAATTGGTTTTCTGAGTAAAACAAGACACGTGGGAATTCTTGGAACAACAGGCACCATTCAAAGTGAATCCTATGTGATTGAATTGAAAAAATTTGCTGATGATGTTTTGGTTTCTCAACACGCTTGTCCGATGTGGGTGCCATTAATTGAAAATGAAAAACACCAGCATCCAGCGGGAATTCAATTTATTGAAGAGGATGTAAAGGAGCTCCTAAAAAAAGACCCGCTTATAGACACGATTATCTTAGCATGCACACATTATCCGGTAGTTGCGGAGAAAATACAGCAAATCGCAGGAAAAGACATAAAAGTGGTGTCTCAAGGGCCAATTGTAGCGGATAAACTGAAGCAATATTTGAAAGCTCATCCTGAAATGGAAGAAAAACTTTCAAAAAATTCTTTGCGCGAATTTTACAGTTCAGAGTCAACGGTGCTTTTTAATGAGAAGGCAGAACGGTTTCTAGGCTATCCAATTACTTCAATTCACCACAGTTTTTAAGGAATCTGTCGACTTATACGGTCCATTATGGATGTGTTCAGTTCTTTGAATGTTTCGGGCTGACTAGCATAATAGACATAGCTATCTTTGAACTGTTTCTTTGTTATGTGATGTTTTTTGAAAACATCGCTCAACGATTCTTCCAGGGCATCTTTATAAATTCCCGGAATACCATGTTTGCTTTGGTAATAACTCTCCATGAGTAAAACATCTTCTAAAACGAGGCTCATTTTCTCTTCCTCAATCAGATTCGACGGTTTTTTAGTGCCTTCTTGTTGACATCCAAGAAATAAAGTTAAGAGGCAACAAAAGACAACAGCTAATTTCATCAAGCAATAGTAAATAAAAGTCTTTCACCTGTTTTCCCCTCCAAAATTTCTCCTTTTGAATAGGCCATTCTACCATTGATAAATGTGCTATCGATGGCATGTGTAAACGTGTGTCCTTCAAATGGTGACCATGCGCATTTTGATAAACAATTTTCTTTGTGAACAGTAGTATTTCTATTTGGATCCACAATAACGATATCTGCATGGTAACCTTCGCGTAAAAATCCACGTTCTTGAACTCTAAATAAAGTTGCGGGAGCGTGCGCCATTTTTTCCACTACTCGTTCAATGCTGATTCGTCCTTCTTGAACTTTCTCTAACATGGCAATTAACGCATGTTGTACAAGGGGCCCGCCGGATGGAGCACTCATGTATTTAGCCGATTTCTCCTCAAGTGTATGAGGGGCGTGATCTGTTGCAATGACGTCAATTCGATTATCAAGCACGGCTTTCCAAATCCCTTCTCGGTCAGCGGCAGTTTTCACAGCGGGATTCCATTTAATGAAGTTTCCTTTTACAGCGTAATCTTGGTCCGAAAACCAAAGGTGGTGAATACACGCTTCTGCGGTAATATGTTTTTTCTCTAAAGGCAATGTGTTGTCGAACAAATGCGTTTCGCGTTCTGTTGAAATATGTAAAACATGTAACCTCGATTGATGTTTTTTAGCTAGGGAAACGGCTAAAGAAGATGAAAGATAACACGCTTCCTCACTTCGGATGATAGGGTGTTGTTCAATTGGAATGTCTTCACCGTATTTCGCTTGAAACAGAGCCATATTTGTTCGAACAGTTAATTCATCCTCACAATGTGTTGCGATGAGCATGGAAACGCGTGAAAAGAGGCTTTCTAAGACCGCTTCTTTATCAACCAACATGTTTCCCGTTGAAGAGCCCATAAAGATCTTTATTCCGCAAATATTTTGATGATTTGTTTTAAGTACTTCCTCTAAATTATCATTGGAGGCCCCCATAAAAAAGGAGTAGTTTGCCAATGATGTTTGCGCGGCAATTTGATATTTGTCTTCTAATAATTCTTGCGTCAACGCATTTGGAACTGTATTCGGCATTTCCATAAAGGAAGTAATTCCACCAGCAACAGCAGCTCTAGATTCAGTAAAAATGGTCCCTTTGTGCGTTAATCCAGGCTCTCTAAAATGGACCTGATCATCGATACAACCAGGAAGAATGTATTTTCCTTCAGCATTGACCTCCACAACACCAATTGGTAATTCAATATTGGCAGCGATTTTTTCGATACGGCCATTTTGAATCAAGACGTCTCCAACAAATTGTTTTCCTTCATTGACAATTGTTCCGGCTTTGATCAAATAATTATTCATAAATTCATTTTACGCATTTTCCACACACCAAAGAATGCTTCTTTGAATATTCCTGTTGACATTTTCGATTCTCCCACTATGCGATCTATGAAAGTAATGGGTATTTCTTTCACGATAAAACCATGTTTTAATGCGGCATATTTCATACAAATTTGAAAGGCATATCCTTTAAATGTGATGTTGTCTAGTTTGATGCTTTTCAATACTTCAGCGCGGTAGCACTTGAATCCAGCGGTGGTGTCTTTTATACCAATCATCAAAATGATACGCACATAAACACTAGCGAAGTAACTCATTAATATTCTTTTAAAGGGCCAGTTTTTTACATGTCCACCTCGACAGTATCGGGAACCAATTGCGACATCCACCCCTGATTCACAACTTTCTAGGAGCCGTATAAGATCATTAGGATTATGTGAAAAATCGCAGTCCATTTCAATAATGTAACCATAGCTATTGGCTATTGCCCACTTAAAACCATGTATGTAAGCTGTCCCAAGACCAAGTTTCTCGCTTCTTTTTTCTAAATGTATTTGACCTGGATGTTTTGCTTGTAATTTTTCAATTTCAGCAGCTGTTCCGTCTGGCGATTGATCATCAATGAAAAGGATGTCAAATTTTCTTTTTAGTGCTAGTATAGCATTTACCATAGGCCCGACATTGTCGAGTTCATTGTAAGTGGGAATAATAACAATTGATTTTGTTGCCATACGGATGTAACGAAATTAAGGAACAATTATCAATTCGAAAACGATGTCATTGATTATCTTGTTATTTAGGCAAAAAAAAACCGCCACTAGGGCGGTTTAGAATAATTTGATGATAAACATCAATGATGTTTTTAAGCTTCTTCTTCTTCCTCGTCGTCAGCATCAGCACCTTTAACAGCACCACGAGCCATTTTAACGGAAACAACAACTGCATTTGCAGGGTCTAATAAAGTAACACCTGGAATTTCAATGCTGTTTACACGGATAGATTGACCGATACGTAATTTAGAAATATCTAAAGTAATTGCATCTGGAAGGTCTTTTGCTAAACCAACACATTGTAATGTACGGAATACGGTCATTAATTTACCACCGGCCATCACACCACGAGAAGATCCTATTAATCTTACTGGAAGTTTAATGCGCACAGTTTTTGTGTCGCTTAATTCCAAAAAGTCAACGTGTTGAATCGTGTCTTTTGTTGGGTGTTGTTGTAATTCACGAATGATTGCCATTGCTTTTTTCCCTTCGATATCCAAGGCAACTTGGAAAACTTCTGGTGAATAAACAATTTTGTCCATTTCAGTTCGCTTTACTGAGAAGTGAGTTTGCTCACCTTGGCCGTAAAGCACACAAGGAACTTGACCAGCATTTCTTAGGCTGGCAGCATCCTTTTTCCCTACGTTCGATCTAAGCGAACCGCTCAAATGTGCTGTTTTCATGTATATTTAATTAAGAGATTACAAAATGAGAACTAATTGACTCATTGTTTACAAGGCGTTTGATAACGTCTCCAAACAATTCCGCCACTGTAATAACACGAATTTTATCACTCTGTTGTGACATTGGAATCGTATCTGTAACAATTAGTTCGGTTAATTGAGAGTTTTCTATGCGTTCGTATGCAGGTCCACTTAAAACTGCATGTGTGCAGAATGCACGAACACTTTTTGCTCCTTTTTCAATCAATAGGTCAGCTGCAGTGGTTAATGTTCCAGCAGTATCACACATATCATCAATGATAATCACATCCTTTCCATCAACGTCTCCGATGACAGTCATTTCAGCAATTTCATTTGGTTTTTTTCTGTGTTTGTGACATAGAGCCAAGCCGCAATTTAAGTTTTTGGCATAAGAGTTAGCCCGTTTCGCTCCTCCTGCATCTGGTGCAGCAACAACTAAATTGGAGGTGTCTAATTTTTCAATTTCTGCTAAGAACAACGTTGAGGCATACAAATGATCCACAGGAACTTCAAAAAATCCTTGGATTTGATCTGCGTGCAAGTCCATTGTCATAACGCGATCAACACCAGCTGCCATCAACATATTTGCAACAAGTTTTGCACCAATAGCAACACGTGGTTTATCTTTTCTGTCTTGACGCGCAAAACCAAAATACGGAATAACAGTGATGATTTTTCGAGCGGAAGCACGACGTGCTGCATCAACCAACAAGAGTAATTCAAATAAATTTTCTGTTGGTGGCATTGTTGATTGAACAATAAAAACATCTTGTCCACGAACCGTTTCTTCGAATGAGGGTTGAAATTCCCCATCGCTAAAAACACTTACTTTAACGTCTCCAAGTGCTACGCCAAAATTCTCTGCAACTTTAGCAGCAAGGGCTTCTGATGATCTACCGGCAAATATTTTTACTCCCACGTCTTCCAAAAATTGAACGCAAAGATAGCGATAATAAAAGTTTCTACAAAATGCAGCTATTAACTTATACATGCTTGAGTAAATGGAGGGTGTTTATTGGTGAATTGCGTTAATTTTGCACACCGAACATGAAGTCAACACAGCCACCAAAAAAAAAGCTTTTTAAACGCTTATTATTCTTTGCGAAACCATACCGCAGGTATCTTCTGATTGCTCTTATTTCGGTCCTTCTCTTATCTGGTTCAGGTCCATTGCGTCCTTTGTTAATAGGAAGAATGGTGGACAAATACATTGTAGAAACACAAAATCCATCTATGTTACTTTGGTGGTCATTACTCTTACTCGGTGTGATGGTGGTGGAAGGAATTCTTCAACTCATTTCTTCTTATTTTTCCAATTTATTAGCACAGTCTGTTATCCGTGATTTAAGAAAGAAAATCATTGAACATTTTCTGCGTTTACGGATGTCTTATTTCGATAAAAATCCGGTAGGAGCGATGGTAACCCGTGTTGTATCAGATATGGAAGCAATAACAGAGGTGTTTTCATCCGGAATCATGGAAATTATCTCAGATTTAGTTTCTTTGATTTTTATTTTATTCTTGATGTTCCTGAATAATTGGGAATTAGCTTGGATGACTTTGGTTCCAATTCCGTTTTTACTGCTTGCAACAAAGATTTTCGCCAAATCAATGAAGGATTCTTTCCAAAAAGAACGCGTGGCTGTTACCAGACTAAATACGTTTGTTCAAGAACGATTGAGCGGAATGAGCGTTGTTCAATTGTTCAATCGTGAAAGGGAAGAATTCAAGCGCTTTGAAAAGATTAATGAAGGACATAAACAAGCACATATTCAGGCAGTTTGGGCTAACTCCATCTTTTTCCCTATTGTTGATATCCTCAGCTCCTTGTCCATTGCATTCTTATTGGTTTGGGGTGCACTTCATGTATCCGGTAAATCATCTGTTGAAATTCGTTCTATGTATGGAGAGGTATTTGCCTTCACATTGTGGATTAATCAGTTGTATCGTCCAATCAGACAGCTTGCAGATAAGTTTAATATTCTCCAACGCGGAACGGTTCGGGCAGAAAGGGTCTTCGACGTACTGGATGAACAAGCAGATTTACAGCATAGTGGCACCTTGACGAATGTGGATTTTGCACAGCCTGTTTGTTTCGAAAATGTCGATTTTTCTTACGTGAAAGGAAGTCCGGTATTGAAACATGTGAACCTTACAATTAACCATGGGGAAACGGTTGCTTTTGTTGGTGCAACTGGTGCGGGTAAAACCTCGATTGTGAATTTGCTTGGCCGTTTTTATGAACATGATTCTGGAGAAATACGTATTGGTTCAGTTCCAATTCAGGACATTCAATTAGCTGAGTTAAGGAAGAACATTGCGATTGTTCTACAAGATGTTTTTCTTTTTTCTGGGAGCATTTTCTCAAACATTACCCTCGGTGACCCACAGTTTACAATGAAGGATGTAGTATCTGCAGCCAAGGCAGTTGGCGCACATGATTTCATCATGAAATTACCGGGTAATTACCAGCACGAAATCGGCGAAAGAGGAGGAATGTTGTCGGTTGGACAACGCCAATTAGTAGCGTTTATACGGGCATACATTTACGCGCCTCAAATTTTAATTTTAGATGAAGCAACATCCAATGTTGACAGTGATAGTGAACAATTGATTCAACGTGCAACAGAGAAAATCACCTCAGGTAGAACGTCGATTGTTATTGCACATCGCTTGTCAACCATTCAAAAAGCAGACCGTATTGTGGTAATGGAAAAAGGAGAATTGGTCGAAATTGGTAAGCACCAGGAATTGTTGCAAATAGAAAATGGTTATTATAAACGATTGTACGAGATGCAATTTTTTAATCAAAACGAAGGATGAAGCGATTTAAAATAGGTGGTGTGCCAGAACATTTTAATCTTCCATGGCGGAATGCCATCGAAGAAGGCGTGTTTCAGCCTTTGGGTGTTGAATTACACTGGTCGGATATGACGGGTGGTACAGGGCAAATGATTAAAGGACTTCAAGCAGGATCCATTGATATTGCAGTGCTTTTAACTGAAGGAATTACACGAGCAATCCTTCAAGGGCTTGATGCAAAAATATTAAACGTTTACGTAGAAAGCCCATTGTGTTGGGGGCTTCACGTTCCTGTTGACGGATCGATAAAAGAGCTCAGCGACTTAAATGGAAAAACGTTCGCGATTTCACGAGAAGGTTCAGGTTCACACCTGATGGCATTTGTAAAAGCACAGCAAGAAAAATGGGATCTTAATAGACTGCAGTTTAATGTTGTAGGGGATGTTTATGGTGGTATATGGGCCCTAAACAATGGCGAAGCTCAAGGATTTCTTTGGGAAAAATTTACCACGTCCCCCTTTGTCGATCAAGGTAAATGTCGTTTACTAGATGAGGTTTATACACCGTGGCCTTGCTTTGTCATCGCTGTGAGAACAGAGTTACTTCATTCGGATGAAACGTTATTGCGTGAAATGGTATCTGTTGTTCAAAAAGAAGCCTTTCGCCTCAAACATCAGCCGAATTCAGCCGAACAATTTGCGTGGAGGTATGCTTTGCCTCAAGTAGAGGTGCAACAATGGTTGGATCAGACCGAGTGGAATTATGGAAAAGAATTAGCGCCCCAAGATTTTTCAAACGTCATTTCTGAATTATTGAACTTAGGCTTGGTTAATCAAAATCAAGCAGTTAATTGGGAAGAAAAGTTATTTTAAGCTTTTTCTTTTCCAGGCGTTCAAATCAAATAAGGAATCTAATAATCAAGCTATTATCATTAGCAGTGCCTCTTTGATAATTGATTTGTTATCAATGTTCATTTCAAGGGAGTTGTATGACTTTATCGTGTAATTTTCAAAAAAAAATACCATGAACATACTTTTACCTTTAGCATTAGGCAGTACTTTTTGGGTAGCTGTTTGGACAGTACTAGGAATGGTTGGGGTTTTTATCATTTTATTTCTTTCTGAGCGAAAAAATAAATGATTTATTTCAAACTAGATAGTGCCTTTATCAGTTCTTTGTCAAATGGATTGATAACACGGTAGTATCCTTCTTCCGTCCATTTTTGGCTCGCAATTTCAGCTTTTAACGTTCGTTTAATCAGTTCCTTACTAACAGCAAGTCCAAGCGGGTCTTTTTGTACGTGAAAATCTTTTTGAGCAAACGAAATAAATGTTTTCAATAACTCATCACTTACCTGAAACTGCTGAACAAAGTCCTTTGCTGTAGACCATTTCGATCTATTTTGCTGCATAAAGTCGAAGGCAAAAGCTCTTGGCGCTCCACTCCATTGTAATTCTGTGAGGTAAAAAGAGGCACCTGAGGTATCACCCGGAACAAAAACGTCTGGCATGATTCCGCCACCGCCATAAACTGTTCTTCCATGTTTTGTTTTGAATTTCAGTGAGTCGACAAAAATGGAACTATCCGGTTTAAAGAACTCATTTCGCGTGATGCGTTCTTCATCTTTCATGTAATTATCATATCCACCTTTGTATGAGCGTTGAATGCAGCGTCCAGACGGCGTGTAGTATCGCGCAATGGTTAAACGCAGGTTGCTTCCATCTCTTAGTACTTCATCCTTTTGAATGAGCCCTTTCCCATAGGATCTTCTTCCAACAATTAAGCCCCTATCATTATCTTGAAGTGCCCCAGCTAAAATTTCACTTGCTGATGCCGAATTGGCATTAATTAGGACAACAACTTTGGTTTTTTCTAAGTGTCCGCCTGCCGTTGAATAATAGGTGTGTTCTCCTTCGTTTTTTCCTTTTGATTTGAGAATCATGTTGTTTTTCGCTAAAAAAGCATCCGCAATTTCGATTGCTGAAGACATAACTCCGCCAGGATTGTTGCGTAGATCCAAGACTAATTTTGTCATTCCTTGTTGCACAAGTCTTGAGCTTTCGTTGTAAAATTCTTCTGCTGTCACCTGAGAAAATTCAGATATAAGAACGTAACCTGTTTGTTTATCAATCATGTAAGCACATGGAATAGAGGAAATGGGTATAATTCCGCGAACGAGGTTAAAGTTGATTTGTTTTTTTCCACGGACAATTGTTACACCAACGGCCGTTCCGGGTTCACCTTTCAAAGATGCGAGGACCATTTCATTGGTGATATTTTTCCCATGGAGTTTTTTCCTATTTACTTTTATGATTTTATCGCCTGCTTTAATTCCTGCCTTTTGAGATGGGGAATTAGGGATGATATTGGTCACGCAAATCGTGTCTCGCAACAGTAAAAAACGAATGCCTACTCCACCAAATTTTCCTTCGATTGATTCGTTCATGGACTTCATATCCTTTGCAGCTATGTAATTACTGTGTGGATCTAATTTGTGAAGCATATCTGAAATCGTTGCTTCAAAAACGGAGTCTTTATCAACCTTATCGACATAATTTTTATCAAGAATCGATAAAATATCTTCCAGCTTTTGGATTTCACCGGAAGACTTCTTGCCTACGTTTGTTAAGAGTTGCCCGCCAATAATTCCGCTTGCTAACACAATAGAAATAATAATTGGAAGGATGTAATTATTTTTTGTTTCTTCAGACATCGTCACATTTTTCTAATTGAACCACTTCTAATCCAGCACTTTTTAGAAAGTCGATACCAGATGTATCTTTGTAAGCTTCTTGGTAGACTAATCGTGTTATCCCGGACTGTAGAACGAGTTTACTGCAATCTTTGCAAGGAGAATGCGTTAAATAAAGTGTTGCATCTTTGCAATTGTTCGAAGATCTAGCCACCTTAAGAATAGCATTTGCTTCTGCATGTAAAACATACCAATGCGTTTGACCTTCGTCGTTTTCGCAACAATTGTCGAATCCGGCAGGTGTACCGTTGTATCCGTCAGATATAATGATAGAATCCTTTACGATGATTGCCCCCACTTTTTTACGCGCGCAATGAGAAAGCTGAGCCCAACTTAGAGCAAGTCTAAGGTAAGCTTTATCGTAGCGATTTTGTTTGTCAGATGCAATCATGAAAAAAGGAATTTATATATCGTTTGCATGCATTATTTGTCCTCCCAAATATCCTGTCCA
>CANHMH010000046.1 GCA_947461635.1 Flavobacteriales bacterium
TCGGTTCCATTTACCCTAAACACAAAGGAAAAGGTCATTCAAAGCATCGAAAAAACCCTTTCAACAAGTACAGCAACGGCGAACGATTATCATTCGGCAGCAAGCTATTATTTTACAGAGCAACTCGATTTAAAAAAGGCACTTATCTGGTCTACAAAAGCAGTGGATATGAAAGGAGAAAGTGCTTACTGGATGACGAGGTTGAAGGCTCAATTACAAGCCGCGAACGGTGACATAAAAGGAGCGTTGGAGACAGCAAAAATTTCTATTATTGCAGCAGAAAAAGATGGTGATCAAAACTATGTTAAAATGAATCAAAAATCCATGGAAGAGTGGAGTAAAAAGAAATAACATTGTTTCAAAAGTACCGATACCACATTTGGCTGCATGTCATCATATTCATGTGGGGATTTACAGGGATACTCGGTAAATTAATTCACCTCGACGCCATTGTTATTGTTTGGTATCGTGTAAGTATTGCTGCACTTTTTCTTTCGCTTTATTTTCTTTGGATGAAGAAATCTTTTCTTTTTCCAATGAAACATGCATGGAAAATTATACTTGTGGGAATGATTGTCGCAGGACATTGGATGACGTTTTATTACAGCATTCAGCTTTCAACTGCATCCCTAGGTATTTTATGCCTTTCAACCACAACCTTACATGTGACCTGGTTAGAACCAATCGTCATGAAGCGTAAGTTTTCATGGATGGAATTCTTATTTGGTGTTTTAGTTATTTTCGGGATTTATTTTGTCGCGCATGACTTTAGTGCGCAAGAACGTACAGCATTATACTTTGGACTTGCCTCGGCACTATTAGCAGCTTTATTCTCTGTTTTTAACGGACGAATCGCGCAGGATGTCGAATCTGCTTACATCACTTTATACGAACTCGTCACAGGAATCATTTTTATTGGAATTGTCCTGTGGTCAACAGGGAAATTAACCTATTCCATGCTTAAAATGACGACGTCTGATGCACTTTGGCTTCTTTTTCTTGGAGTTGTTTGTACATCCTTCGCGTTTTTAATGACTATAGAAATCGTTAAAAAACTAGGTGCATTCACTGTTTCTTTAAGTATAAATTTAGAACCAGTTTATACGATCATACTCGCGATTTTCATTTTGAACGAACATAAATTATTAAACGTGAACTTTTATATAGGTTCGATGGTTATCATTCTAGTAGTGATTGCCAATGGACTTTACAAGAATTGGCTGGATAAATCAGCACTAAAACAAAAAAATACAGAAAATGGAATATACTAATCTTGGAAAATCTGGCTTGCAAATTAGCCGTCTTTCATTAGGATCATGGCTTACCTTTGGTAAACAAATTAGCGATGATGTCGCTGAGCGATTGATGGATATTGCCTACGAAAACGGCATCAACTTCTTTGATAATGCGGAGATTTACGCTCGTGGAAAAAGTGAAGAAGTGATGGGTGCTATTCTTAAAAAGAAAAACTGGTCACGTGATAGTTACATTGTAAGCAGTAAAGTTTTCTTTGGCAATGGCGGACAACTTCCAACACAAAAAGGACTGAGTAGAAAACATATTTTCGAAGCTTGCGATCAAGCATTAAAACGATTCCAGCTTGATTACTTAGACTTATTTTTATGTCACCGTCCTGACAAACAAACTCCTATTGAAGAAACAGTTTGGTCCATGCACCAACTCATCATGCAAGGAAAAATTCTTTACTGGGGTACATCTGAATGGAGCGCACAAGAAATCATGGAGGCACATATGTTTGCCAAACAAAATCATTTAATCGGTCCAGTAGTTGAGCAGCCAGAATACAACATGTTTACCCGTAATAAAGTCGAAGTTGAATTTTCACAGATGTACAAAACAGTAGGACTAGGCACAACTATTTGGTCACCATTAGCAAGTGGGATTTTAAGTGGGAAATACAATATGGACTTCCCAGAAGACACGAGACTTGGAATGGACGGACTCGAATGGTTAAAAGAAAAAAACCTGACAGTTGAACGAATTAATATCGTTAAAAAGCTGAACACTTTGGCTTCAGATTTAGAGATGACTTTACCAATTCTTGGACTTGCTTGGTGTTTGAAAAATCCGAATGTGAGCACTGTTATCATTGGCGCAAGTAAAGAATACCAATTGGTCGAGAACTTAAAATCCCTTGATGCGAAAGAAAAATTAACAGCAGAAGTGATGGAAGAGATTGAATTGATTTTGAATAATAAACCAAAACATCCGGATCATTAACAAACAATTATTAAAATTGACTGTTACCCCCTTTAAATCATTAAATTTGCAAAGCAATTTTTCAGTAGCATGATCGAAACAGATATTATCATTATTGGAGCGGGTCCTGTTGGGCTATTTACCGTTTTTGAAGCAGGACTTTTAAAGTTACGTTGTCATTTAATTGATTCTTTACCTCAGGCAGGTGGACAATGTTCAGAAATTTATCCTAAGAAACCCATTTACGATATTCCAGGATTCCCTTCCATTTTAGCAGGTGAATTGATTGACAATTTAATGGAACAAGCAGCTCCGTTTAAACCTGGATTTACACTCGGAGAAGCAGCAGTTTCAATTGAAAAAACAGCTGATGAAAAATTCATTGTTACCACAATAAAAGGAACCAAACATATTGCTCCGATTGTTATGATTGCTGGAGGACTTGGTGTTTTTGAACCAAGGAAACCACCTATTGACACGATTGTTGATTTTGAGGATAAAGGCGTAGAATACATCATCAAAGACCCAAGCATTTATCAAGATAAAGTGTGTGTCATTGCAGGAGGCGGTGATTCTGCGTTAGACTGGTCAATCTATTTAACTGAACGAAAAATCGCTAAAAAAGTGTATTTAGTGCATAGAAGCAGCTCATTCCGTGGACATTTAGATTCTGTACAAAAAGTCATTGACATGGCTGGAACAGGTGCAATCAATTTAATTACAGAAGCAGAGGTGACAGGTTTGTCAGGTGCCGATGGATTAGAGAAAGTTCACGTGACACATCAAAAAGACGGGGAAATTTTAATTGACGCAGATCATTTCATTCCACTTTTTGGTTTGAAACCAAGTCTTGGACCAATTGGAGACTGGGGACTAGAAATAGAAAAAAGTGCGATTAAAGTCAATACCTTAGACTACTCAACAAATATCCCGGGAATCTATGCGATTGGTGATGTGAATACGTACGAGAATAAATTGAAATTAATTTTGTGTGGATTCCACGAAGGGACACTCGCTGTTCAATCTGCATTTGCTCGTATACACCCGGAGAAAAAAAATGTCTTGAAATACACGACTGTAAACGGCGTTCAAGGATTTTAATTGGTTTTTTGATATTCGTTTGAAAGAAGTAACTTTGGTCAGATGAATCGCTGGACAGTAAATTCCGTTGTAGTGCTTGGACTTGTGTCCATTTTTAGCATCCTTTTGGTGCAATTTGTATGGATGCGCAGCACCGTAGAAATGCAAGCAAAGAATATTGCAATTCAAGAAAAAGAGGACAGTTTAAATCTACGTGAATTTTCTCAACAAGCGCATAGTGCATTGCGCGAAGTATTGGAACAAATTTCTCCAAATCATCCAGATCACACCGATCTCTATGGTGCAATTAAACAGATCAAAAGCAATCATTTCACTGTCGATTTTACAGACGAATTACAACCTTTTTACCTAGAAACACTTCTGAAAAAGGAGCTTTACCATCAGAACATACACCAGGACTTTGTTTACGGAATTTATGATTGTTTCACAGATTCCATCGTTCTAGGGAATCTCATCAAATTCACCAAAGATTCGCTTTATGCCGATTCGAAAAAAAGTTTACCTGGATTAACTCCTGAGTCTTTAAACCTCACCAAAGATGGACATTACTTTACGGTGTATTTTCCAAATGTTCAACCAAAACCAATAGCATCCGCATCGTTCGTCTCCCCTTGGGTTTATTTGATCATTATCATTTTGTTTGTTATTGTATTTTTTGCGTTTAGTTTGGGAATCATCATTCGACAAAAAAAATTATCCGAAGTCAAAACAGACTTCATTAACAACATGACACACGAATTAAAAACACCGATTTCCACCATAAGTCTTTCCAGTGAAATGTTAATGCGCATGAATTTAGACGATGAAAATCAAGAGAAAATTCGAAAATACGCCAGCATCATTTTTAAGGAAAATAAACGTCTAGAAAATCAAGTGGAGCGGGTATTAAATGTGGCGAAACTTGACAAGGAACAAGTTATTTTAGATAAGGAACTCTTTAATGTACACGAGTTATTAGACGAAGTAAAAGAGAATTTTGAGTTTAATCAAACCGAAATAGGCGGAACAATAAGCCTGGATTGTAGTGCCCTTGACTTTAAAATTCAAGCAGATGCGGTTCACGTAACGAATGTCATTTATAACCTATTGGATAATGCCATAAAATACTGTGAAGGAAAAGCAATTATTCACATCCTTACAAGAAATGAACGAAATGGACTTTTAATTGAAGTCAGTGACAGTGGGATTGGTATAAAAAAGGAAAACATCAAACTTATCTTCGATAAATTCTATCGCGTTCCAACAGGAAATGTTCACGATGTAAAAGGTTTTGGACTTGGTCTCTTTTATGTGAAATTAATCATTGACGCACACAAGGGGAAAATTGATGTTAAAAGTACCTTGGGTAAGGGCACGACATTTTCAATTTGGCTACCTCTTTCCTGATTTTTTCACACGAATTAACTGAACATCCGGCTGAGGAAAAACACCCTTTCTCACCATTGTTTTCTTTTTCGTGTTCAGTATAAATCGTTCGTCAATTCCTGTATTCTCTCGAACCATTATTAGTAATAATTCATCCGGATTCGTTGACTTTGAAACAGCATATACATTTTGATACTTGCTATTTCCGATGGATAACGATAAACTATCCTTGTTAAATTTGATTTCTATTTTCGCTGGCGATACCTCAATCAATTCCTGACCGAGAAGTGCAGTATATTTTGGTATTTCACCATGGTATTCTTTCAAATGTTTTCGCTTTAAACGCACAGATTGAGCGGAAACATCGTTCGCGAGAATGGTGAAAAAGGCGACAATTACAATCCATTTCATACACGAAAATACACATTTCCTTTGGAACACAAGAATTGAACAATTCGAATGGAAATGAACTTTTTTTGGCCTTCAAAACTAAAATTTTGGCTATTTTAGCGCTAATCTTCAAAGTCATGAAACAATACCACGATTTACTGCAACATATTCTCGATAACGGTGTCAAAAAAGAAGACCGTACTGGAACAGGAACAATATCGGTATTCGGTTATCAAATGCGTTATAACCTTCAAGAAGGATTTCCCTGTTTAACTACGAAAAAACTGCACTTACGCTCGATTATTCATGAGTTGTTGTGGTTTCTCAAAGGGGATACGAACATTCAATACCTAAAGGAAAACAATGTTTCTATTTGGGATGAATGGGCGGATGAAAACGGGAATTTAGGTCCTGTATATGGATCACAATGGCGATCTTGGCCTTCTGCAGACGGAAGACACATAGATCAAATTACTCAAGTGATTGATCAAATTAAAAATAATCCCGATTCGAGAAGAATCATTGTTTCAGCTTGGAATGTAGGTGAAATCGATAAAATGGCTTTGCCTCCATGTCATGCATTCTTTCAATTCTATGTGGCTGATGGCAAATTAAGTTGTCAATTATACCAACGTAGCGCGGATACATTTTTAGGCGTTCCGTTCAATATCGCTTCATATGCTCTGTTAACCATGATGATGGCTCAAGTTTGCGGTTTGGAAGCAGGAGATTTCGTTCATACGCTAGGAGATGCTCACTTGTATTCCAATCACATCGAACAAGCTCAATTGCAATTGACGCGTGAATTCAGGACCTTACCAACGATGAAAATAAATCCAGAAGTGAAAAATTTATTTGATTTCACTTACGATGATTTTGAATTGTGTAATTACGATCCACATCCGCACATTAAAGCAGCAGTTGCCATCTAATGAGGACCGCACTAATAGTTGCCATGGATTCCGAAAGAGGAATTGGTAAGAATAATGATTTGATGTGGCACCTGCCAAAAGACATGAAGTTCTTTAAGGACACAACGCAAGGTCAAATTGTGGTGATGGGAAGAAAAAATTATGACAGTATTCCTGAAAAATACCGTCCATTACCAAATCGATTAAACGTTGTTCTAACTCGAAACGGAGACTTTGAAGCCCCAGATTGCTTGGTTTTTCATTCGTTAGAAACTTGCCTTGCTTACTTTAAAGAAGAGACTTTACGAACCGTATTCATCATTGGTGGTGGGGAAATCTATCGAATGGCTTTGGAATCGAATGTCATAGATGAAATGTTCATTACCCACGTACATGAGATCTACGAAGCAGAAACATTTTTTCCGGAATTCGAGGAAGAAAATTGGGAGAGTGAGATTATTTTCGGACAGGAGATAGATACCCAACACGAAGCCGCATTCACTGTGAAGAACTACAAGCGAAAAGCTTAAATCAAACTTAACTTCATTACAGAAATAAGCGCAGCAGTTTCCGTCCTCAACCTAAAATCGCTTAAACTTACCGCCTGATAACCATTCTGCAAAGCTAACTTTACTTCGTTTTCAGAAAAATCACCTTCCGGACCAATTAAAAACACCTTTGAATCTACGATCGAATCTAAAGGAATCTTTTCCGTTGGATAGCAATGTCCTATGAATCCATTTGGATTATTTTGAAGGAAGGTTTGAAACGGAACTAGTTCAGAAATTTCAGGTAAATAATACCGTTTTGATTGTTTCATTGCAGAAATCGCAATTTTCTCTAAACGATCTAATTTCAGTTGACCGCGTTCATTGTGGTCACATTTCAGAAAGGACAATTTAGTTAAACCTATTTCCGTTGCTTTTTCAACTAACCATTCCATGCGATCCATGTTTTTTGTCGGAGCTAGAGCCAAATGAACTTCCTTATTCGGTGGATAAAATTCCGAACTCAAAATTATCAATCTGCATTTTTTTGGATGGTCATCAGCAATTTCAGCGATGGCAGAAAGTCCTTTTCCGTTGAGTAATTCAACTTTAGAACCTTGCTTTAATCGCAAAACACGAACACAATGTTTAGATTCCTCCTCTGAAAGCGTATGCTCTTGGATTTTATCTGTGATTTCCGGTGCGTAAAATAAATGCATTAATGAAGGATTTGATAGGTCAGTTCTTTCAATAATTCAGCTTGACTCACACTGGCGTTTCCGACACCTTTCGATTTTAAGTCGAAGCGATGAAGTAACTCAATGGCTGCAGCAATTTTTCGTGGATCGTATTGATTTTTTGCCTGAAGTAACTCCCCTGCAACAAAGGGATGAACTCCAATTGCTTGCGCAACAGCTTCTCTCGATTTATTCGGCAAGAAATGGATGCGCATGATTTGTGAGAAAAACTTAAACAAGCTAGAAATGATCACAATTAAATCTGCGGCTTTGGGATTATACTCAAAATACTGAATAATCTTAAACGCTTTTTCTGTATTTCTCGCTGAAATCGCATTAATAAATTCAAAAACATTGTAGTCCTTTGAAATACCAATATTTAATTCGATGTGTGTTTCATCAATGGTTGTTCCGGCAGGAAGAAGGTTGGCCAATTTCTCCAACTCCTTGACAATGCGTCCTAGATCTGTACCTAAAAATTCAGCGAGTAACATGCTCCCTTTTGAATTAATTCCAAATCCTGTAGACTTCACATACTGTTGAATCCAATCTGCCAATTGGTATTCACGCACTTTATCAGACTTAAAGACCGTTCCGTTTTTCGCGAAGGACTTAAGGATTTTTTTTCGTGCATCGAAAGCTTTGTATTTATGACAAATAACGAAAATCGTCGTGTCAGATGGCTGTTCCGCATATTTTTCGAGTCCATCCAAATTTCTGAAGTCTTGTGCTTCCTTTAAAACGACAAGGCGTCGCTCGGACATCATTGGATAAGCTTTCAGCTCACTTATTAATGATAATAGCTCGGTGTCTTTTCCGTAAAGAATGGTTTGATTAAAGTCTCTTTCATGTTCTTCCAAAGCATTTTCCATGATCGCGTCGGAAAGCACATCAATAAAGTATGCCTCCTCGCCATGTAGGAAGTACATTTTTTCAAACTTTTTATTTTTGATATCCTTTAACAGGAGTTTATGATCCATTACTGATGTTTTTCCCAGATTTGACTCAATTCAACAAGTGTATCTACCGCTTTTTCCATGTCCTGAACACTCACGTACTCATGACGAGAGTGAATCGCCATTTCTCCAGTAAAGATGTTTGGACAAGGTAATCCCATAAAGGACAACCTTGATCCATCTGTTCCGCCACGGATAATCGCGCGATTCGGTTCAATCCCCGCTTTTTTCATTGCCTCCACAGCATAATCTGTCACAAAAGGTAAATCTTTTAGGATTTCCTTCATATTTCGATACTGCTCAAAAACTTCAAAATCTAAGCTAGAACCAGGATGAGCAGCAACGACAGCATCCGCCATCTCTTTTAAACGTTGCTCATATATTTCCAATTTGGACGTGTCATGATCGCGGATAATGAACTGTACCGTTGTGGATTCTAGTCCACCTTCAATTGAAACTGGATGAACAAATCCTTCACGGCCAGAAGTTGTTTCTGGCGACCAAGTGTCTTTTGGCAAAGCATCAATCAACGAAGCTGCTAACTTCATTGAGTGGACCATTTTATTTTTCGCATAACCAGGATGCGCACTAATCCCGTGAAACGTAATTTTTACAGCATCCGCAGAGAACGTTTCGTCTTCAATATCTCCCATTGGGCCACCATCCAGCGTATACCCATAATCTGCATTCAAGCGTTTCATGTCCAACTTTTCTACACCTCTTCCGACTTCCTCATCAGGCGTGAAGAGAATGCGAATTGGACCGTGTTTCACGTGTGGATTCTGTTGTATGTATTGAGCAAAATCCATGATAATCGCTATTCCAGCCTTATCGTCAGCACCAAGAAGTGTTAAGCCACTTGCGGTGATGATATCGTCGCCGATTTTTGATGCTAAATAGCGGTGTTTTTCCGTTGTGATGATCTGTGTTGAATCATCTGGAAGAATAATTGGCGCTCCGTTGTACTTTCGATGTACAATTGGTTTCACATTTGTCCCACTGCAATCTGGTGCTGTATCCATGTGGGAACAAAAACAAATAGTTGGAAGATCTGTCCGATCAGAATTTGATGGCAACGTAGCAAAAACGTATCCCCATTCATCCATTTCCGCATCGACGACACCTAAATCCTGTAATTCATCAACGAGTAATCTAGCCAAATCCTTTTGTTTTTCAGATGAGGGAAAACTTGTCGCGTTTGGATCTGCAGTGGTATCAATTTGAACATAGCGTAAAAAACGCTCTTCAACGGAGTATGAATAAGACATAGTTTCTTTTATTCAAAAATAGGAAGAATCACCAAAAGATAGGATACGCTTAAGAAACTAATTCTCTCAATGTTTTCAACTCTTCTACCTTTTCAAAATTACCAACTTGTTGAAAGGAAGAGATGAGATTTGTTAGCATTCGTTTGATGATGGAAGTATTGGAACAAGGTTCAAAATATTCTCGATGATGGTTTAAATTTAATCCATTTAGAAAATCCTTAATTTCATTTGTATCAAAAATACTTCCTTTCGAGAAGGCATTAATGTAAAACAATACACCGAACTCATTTTGTTGATTGATCGAGAAGCTAGAGTATTTAGCATCCATATACGCTAAAACAAAGTGATTTGGTAAATTAACACCGTAAATAGGTAAATCCAAGGATTGTGCGATGATACTATAGATCAAGCAAAGACTCAATGGATTTCCTTTTTTAGACTCGAGTACCGTGTTGATGTACGAATTCACAGATGAGTGAAAATTCTTGTTGTCACCATGAAAATGATGGAGACCAAAAAAGACCTTGTTAAATATTTTCACCTGCTCGTATGCCGTTTGATGGTCGTTTAATTCCAACCAAATATCGCGTCGGATCATTTGTAATTCCTCATGAATTCTAGCCTCATTCAAGCCAGGATACTGGTATTTTGCAACGATGATTGCACCTTGAAGTAAGTCTTTTTCAGTCGACTGAACCCACGTTTGTAAATTGGCTTTTACCTCGTCAAATTGAATGTTACGGATGATTGTTTCAATTCTGTTTTGAAAAAGTAATCCATAGTAATCTGCCTCCCATGAATTTTCAAGATACGGTATCGCCTCAGAGCCAATTTTCACTAATTGGTCACGCACGTGTTCAAAAACCGACTCGTCAGGGTCGTCTATGAGTTGAACTAAAGCTTGAATGGACGAAGTGGCATGCATACAAGGGCAAATATATTCCCTAGTTGCTTGTAGAAAATTATGAATCGAGATCTTTATCAAAGGATAAATGTTAATTTTTATGAAACAAATTCATAAAACACCCGTTTGAACTAAACAATTACTGAATTAACTTTGCTACAGGTTGATTTTAAAGAGGCTCTTTTGAGCCTCTTTTTTTTTATTTTTGATAAAACAACTTCATGAAAATCACTTTATTTTCCCTTTTGATTTGTGTTATTGGTATTTCGTGCCAGACAACTCCATGCAAAATGACTGCAGATCAATTTGAAACAAAAGGATCTTATTTAGGTCAAGTACATTTGTCAAAAAAGGAATCTTGTCCGGTTTACATTACCATTGAGGGAGTGTTTAGTAAATCGAGTATTGTAGAATATCATACCTTGTATCCTATAAATCTTGATCGTTCATTCAAAAAGGACGGGCTTTATTTGCAATTCAATTACAAAACGAGTCGCGCCATGAGTCCAGAGGGTTGCGCGGTTGATGCAGTTGTAATTTTGGAAAATGTCGAGCGATCAAAAGCTTCTAAAGGCTATCAACACCAGTAAAGTCACGAACAAGGTAGCTTAATGCTTTGCCGACAAGCAGGGAATCTGTTTCAGTAATAGGTGCAGCTTCAGTTAAATTCAAATAAGCCACTTGCTTTTGTGTTTTAGCAAATTGAAGTGTAAAATTCCGAACTTGATCGAGTGTCCACCCGCTTGGTGATAAAGCGCTACTCGGCATGTATGCGATTGAATCCATATCAATTTCGAGTCCAACATGGGTGTCTGTATGAAAGTGTCTAAGAATATTTACGAGGTCTTCCGGCAAATCCCTTTTTTGGAACAAATATGATTCATAAAAAGAGTGGAAGATTTGATCACTTTTCAATGCGTTCAAAATAAAAGAATTATTATACGCTTCATGCAAACCTAAAACGGAATAATGAAGTAAAGTACCTTCTGATAATGCAATTGAAAAAGAGTTTCCACTATGACGTGATTCAGTGGAGCGCAAATCTGCATGCGCATCTAGATTGATGACAGCTAATCTTTTATGTTTTGCTGCCCAACGCATCGTTGCGAGAGCATTGTTATGTCCACCGCCAATAATAATTGGAATTTGATTTCGAGAAACATGTAAGTTTAACAACTCTTCTAAAAACTGATCTAGTTCACAAACCTTATCATGTAATTTAACTCCCTCTTCCTTTTCAATTTCTACAACCTCCCCTAAAATAAACAAGGAATTTTTCGGGTAATTCTCATGCACTTGCGTATTTAAGAATGATTTGACAAATGCCGGAAAGGCAAATTGAGCGCCAGTCCTACCGTTGTTCGCTATAGGACCACAGCATTCACGCACACCAATGATGACATATTTAGCATCAGATAGTGTCTGTTGGAGTAGGTAATCACCTATCCGCACTTCCCCATATCTAGGATTGTAATTAGCTTGGATTTTCGCCGAATCCCACAATTGAAAAGAAAATAAAGAATTAGGACTGTTCATGCTGGATTCGGTTTAACACAAATGTAGGAATTGGAATTGGTTTCATGGATTTTGCGTCAACAAAAACAAGTGTCGTTTCAGCATCATTCAACAAAACACTTTCTTCATTCCATACTTCGTATTGAAAAGTAATTCTAGTTCCTTGAAGTTTAGAAATGATTGTTCTGATTTCTAGTAAATCGTCGTATCTCGCTGCATGTTTATATCGAACATGAAATTCTGTAACTGGTAATAAAATTCCATTTTCCTCAAGATTTTTATAAACAATCCCCAATTCTCGAAGCGCTTCAACACGAGCAACCTCAAAATACTGTGCATAATTTCCATAATAACAGAAACCCATTTTGTCTGTTTCGCTGTATCTAACCCGTAGTTTTGTTGAAAACCTATTTGTGGTATTTTTTTGATTCATGGAACGAAGTTAAAAAATCACAAGAATCTTTTGTGGATTGGATTAATAAATCTTAAATTAGCTATGACTTAAGGATTAATTTTAGATTACTAAAAATAATTCTTTACATGTAAAATAAATTAAATAATCAAGGGGTGTTTGATTTTTTTTTTAACTTTTTTATGTAAATATTTGTCATCTCTTTATTTCAAGGAAAAGTTCGGAGTTTCTCCCTCCATTTGAATGCAAGTGTAAATAAGATTATGTTAAAAACTATGAGTATAAGTCACGAAGCGGCATGGGATGCCTGTTTGAAAGTTATAAAAGATAATATTTCACTACAAGCGTTTAAAACATGGTTCGAACCAATCATTCCAACTAAACTTGAGAATAGCGTTCTGACTATTCAAGTGCCCTCTCATTTCTTTTACGAATGGTTGGAGCAACACTACATTGTTTTATTGAGAAAGGTCGTGAAAAAGGAGCTCGGTAATGACGGAAGTTTAGAGTACAGCATTGTGATGGAAAACAATTCACGTACATCGAATCCTTACACTGTGAAAATTCCAGCGAATCAATCAAGCAACTTGAAAAATACACCAGTGAATCTTCCGATTAACATGAATGAAAAGCAGATTCGAAATCCTTTTATCATTCCTGGATTGAAGAAGGTGAACATTGAATCTAATTTAATTCCCAATTTCACATTTGAAAATTTTGTTGAAGGAGAATGCAATAGACTAGCAAGAGCATCGGGATATGCTGTTTCAAATAAACCAGGCGGAACAGCGTTCAATCCATTATTATTATACGGAGGAGTTGGATTAGGTAAAACACACTTGGCTCATGCCATTGGAATTACCATTAAAGAAAATTTCCCTAACAAGACAGTACTTTATGTACAATCTGAAAAATTTGCACATCAGTTTATTGATGCGATTAAAAATCAAACGACGAATGATTTCGTTCATTTCTACCAAATGATTGATGTCTTAATCATTGACGATGTTCAATTTTTTGCTGGAAAAGAGCGTACACAAGATGTTTTCTTTTCTATCTTCAATCACTTACATCAAAATGGCAAGCAGATTGTCTTAACATCAGACAAAGCTCCTGTTGAAATGCAAGGGATGGAACAAAGACTATTATCTCGTTTCAAATGGGGACTTTCTGCAGATTTAGGAACGCCAGATTTAGAAACGCGTATTGCTATTCTTGAAAAGAAAATGTACGGAAGTGGTATTGAACTACCACGTGAAGTAGTAGAATATTTAGCGTATTCGATTAATACAAATGTAAGAGAGATTGAAGGTGCATTGAATACATTACTTGCTCAGGCATCTTTAAATAAGAAAGCCATTACTTTAGAATTAGCTAAGCAAATGGTGGATAAATTCGTTCGCAGTACAGCACGCGAAGTTTCCATTGAATACATTCAAAAAGTGGTTTGTGACTACTTCGATTTACCAATTGAAATGCTTAAATCTAAAACACGTAAACGTGAAGTTGTTCAAGCACGTCAAATTTCCATGTATTTCTCTAAAAAAATGACAAAGTCATCTTTAGCTAATATTGGAGCACATTGCGGAGGGAAAGATCACGCCACTGTGTTACATGCATGTAGAACGGTCGTAAACCTATCTGAAACGGACAAGCAATTCCGTCACTATTTAGAAGAATTAGAGAAAAAGCTGACCATTCAATAATTTACTTTTACTTATCAAATTCACTTCATGACACGCATACTCATGGTATGTTTAGGTAATATATGCAGGTCTCCTATGGCCGATGGATTGTTACGTCGGAAAGTTAAAGAAGAGAATTTAGATGTTTTTGTCGATTCGGCTGGAACAGCTAATTATCACGTTGGTAAAAAGCCAGATCATAGAATGTGTCAAACAGCCATCGCAAATAAAACAAACATTGATGATTTACGTGCTCGACAATTCGTTGTTGAAGACTTTGATTTGTTTGATAAAATTTATGCCATGGATAAAGAGAATCAAATCAATATTCTTAGGCATGCTCGGAATTCAACTGACAAAGAAAAAGTTGAATTGATATTAAACGAACTTAATCCAGGAAAAGATCAAGCTGTACCAGACCCGTATTACGGTACAAGCACAGACTTTCAAGAAGTATATACATTATTAGATCACGCCACGGATGTGGTTATAAGAAAAATTAAAAATGGCACAATTAGGTAACATCTATTTAATTCCCAATACATTAGGTGGGGAAACAGTATCAGACATTTTGCCAGCAGAGGTTCAAAAAATTACAACCAGTTTGCGTTATTTTGCTGTAGAAGAAATCAAATCAGCAAGACGTCTATTACGCAAAATGGATCGTACGTTCCCAATTGATGATTCGCAATTTTTCATTATTAACAAGCACACGAAAGAGTCTGATTTAATGAAAATACTTTTAATACTGATTAAAGGTGAAAACATTGGTATTATTTCAGAAGCTGGTTGTCCTGGGGTTGCAGATCCTGGAGCTGAATTAATAGCGCTTGCCCATACTCAGAACATTAAAATTGTACCTATGGTGGGTCCTTCTTCCATACTCCTTTCGCTTATGGCTAGTGGTTTTTCAGGACAAGAATTCTCTTTTCACGGTTATTTGCCAAGAGAGCGCAAAGAACGTATTAAAAAGTTGAAAGACTTTGAAATGGACACCAAGAGAAGTGGAAAAACACATATTTTCATGGACACACCATTTCGTAACATGCATGTTTTAGAAGACATGTTAAATGATTTGGGAGATAGTTGTCAACTTTGTATTGCATCAAATGTGACGCTACTTACTGAACAAATTAGAACTATGAGTGTCAAGGATTGGCGAGAGAAAGCCTATGACATTGGAAAAATTCCAACTATTTTCTTAATTGGAACCGCACAATAACTTCACTAACCACCCTCGGGTGGTTTTTTTCTGTATAAAACCTTCAAATGAATACGTTTAACTTCATTTTAATCTTGATAACACACTAACAAGATCTAAAATAAGGTTCTAGAATCACGTATTTCGATCAATGTACAGCATGAAAACTTCTAGGCGAACTATGAGAGGAACTTATGGGTGTAATTTCAAGTAAATGATGTGTTGAGTGACCGCAGGATTACAAATCCAGCGGTACAGATTCAGAAAAGTACAGGCATAAAAAAACCCTGATTCTTGCGAAACAGGGTTTTAAAATCGGCGTCTCGCGATACTTCGCGATCACTCTCCCAATACATTGATCTATACATGTAGGATTCAGAAAATTAAAGGCATAAAAAAACCCTGATTCTTGCGAACCAGGGTTTTAAAA
>CANHMH010000047.1 GCA_947461635.1 Flavobacteriales bacterium
AAATGGCGGTGCCGGCGGACATGGTGGTGCTGGTGGTGCCATAAAAATCTCAAAAGGTGGCGGCGCTGTGAATACAAATTTTGTGAATGTCGCCGGAGGTTCAGCCATGATTGGTGGTATCGGTGGACAAGGTGGATTGGGTGGTTTAAACAGTAATGCAAGTTGCGCTTGCGGAATTCAATGTGATTTAACTCAACTAATTATTTATTTAACCGATCCAATTACGGTTGTCTCACCAATTGGAGGCATTACCCATTTTATTTATGATAACGGAATTGATAGTGTAAATTTAACTTACTCTGATTTGGGCGTGGCTTGCAATGGCAATTTTGTAGGTTTTCTAACAGGTACACCCGTATCAAATGGTATTGCAGGAATTACTCTAAATTATTATATTGCCTCAACTTCAAATAACATTTTAACGAGTTTAATTCACTTTGTAACAATTCACCCGTTAAATCAAGATTTATCCGGACACACCATTCTTACTGATAATTATTTTTTATTTGAAGGTTGCATCGTCTGCTCTGGAAGTGGTGTTTTTGAATTTCCAGAAAATGGTGATCCAGGAATTGACGGGCCGTCAAGTACACCGGGTGGCGTTGGATATTATGACGAAGAATGTGTGGCACCAGCTATTGCTACTATTTCCAATATGACCATTTGCCAAGGCCAATCAGTTACTTTTTATGGTCAAACATTGTTTTCGACTGGACAATATTCACATACGTTACAATCTGTGAGTGGTTGTGATTCTATTGTTACTCTCAATTTAACGGTGAATCCTTTACCAACTATTTCTGGGAATACAACACTTTGCGTTAATACCACATCTCTATTAGTAGGATCTGGAACGCCTGCTATAGTGCCTTGGTTATCTAGTAATCCTGGTGTTGTTACGATTTCAACTAATGGAATTGTCACAGCTTTATCGTCTGGTGTTACTTTTATTACTTATACCAATAGTAATGGATGTTCAGCATCATACACTTTAATAGTAAATCCATTAATACAACCACTATTTACACAATTCGGACCTTATTGTGATGGAGCAAGTATCCCTGCACTACCGACAACTTCTGCAAATGGGATCACAGGCACTTGGTCTCCAGCTATTAATAATGCTGCGCCTACCATTGCAGTCACAACAAGCTACACCTTTACACCAACTCCTGGTGCTGGAATTTGTGCGACTACGGCAACTTTACCAATCGTTGTGAATCCTATTACTACACCACTATTTACACCACTTGGACCTTTCTGTCAAGGGGCGATTCCAACTGTTCTGCCCAGCACTTCGAACAATAACATTGCTGGTACTTGGTCACCTTCGACCATTTCTACTGCGGCAGTTGGTAATACGACTTATACTTTTACGCCTTCATCAACCGCAGCGCCTGCTTGTGCATCAGTTGCTACAATGGTGATTAATATTTCACCTCTGTCTACGGCTTCTATTTCTGGAACTACAACCGTATGTCAAAATTCTGCTCTGCCGAATATTACATTTACCGGAGCGAATTCTTCTCCTCCTTATACATTTACCTATGTTGTAGATGGGGTAACTAACACGATCTCGACAGTAGGTTCTAGTACAACAATAACATTACCTGTTTCAACTTCTATTGCAGGAAGTTTTACTTATAATTTAACTGGGGTATCTGTTGGAAGTGGAACTTGTTCGAACACAATTACTGCTCAAACAGCAATAGTTACAGTAAATAGTAACATCACTCCTACTTTTGATCCAGTTGGTCCTTTCTGTAATGGAGCTAGTATACCTGCATTACCAACAACTTCAACAAATAACGTCGTTGGTACTTGGGCTCCTGCTATTAATAATGCTGCGCCTTCTATCGCAGTCACAACAAGCTATACCTTTACACCAATTGCTGGACCTGGAATTTGTGCGACTACGGCAACTTTACCAATCACTGTTATTCCCAATTTCAGCTCTTACGCCAACTTAAGCATCTGCCAAGGTTCAACGACGCAGTTTTATGGACAAACCTTATCCACATCGGGAACCTATACACATACACTGCAAGCAGTTAATGGATGTGATTCGATTGTTACGTTGAACTTAACCGTAAATCCCGTTTTCAACTCAAGTACCAACTTAAGCATCTGCCAAGGTTCAACGACGCAGTTTCATGGTCAAACTTTATCGGCATCAGGAACATATACGCATACGCTACAGGCGGTCAATGGATGTGATTCGATTGTAACACTAAATTTAATAGTCAATCCTCTACCCTTCGTTTCTTTACCTCAATTAACGACAACATGTATTGGTTCTCCTTTAACTCTTTCCCCAAGCGTTAATATTCCGGGGGGATCCTACCTTTGGTCGAATAATGAAACAACTCAAACTATTTTAGTTTACCCTATCACATTTACAAATTATTCCGTTACGTACACACTAAATGGTTGTTCTTCTACTTCAAGTCCATCCTCTGGAAATATTGTCGTAAATCCGATACCTACTGTTTCAGTTAATAATCAAACAATTTGTGCCGGACAATTTGCAACATTAACTGCCGTTGGAATACCCGCTAATCAGGGTAATTTCCTTTGGAGTACCACTGAGACTGCAGCGAGTATCAACGTTTCTCCTTCCGCATCTGCGACCTACTCGGTTACTTACATCGTAAACAGCTGCCCAAGTAATATTGAGTATGCTACCGTTACGGTAAATCCCGTTTTCAACTCCAGTAGCAATTTAGACATCTGCCAAGGTTCAACGACGCAGTTTTATGGACAAACCTTATCCACATCGGGTACATACACGCATACGCTACAGGCCATAAATGGATGTGATTCGATTGTTACATTGAACTTGACTGTCAATCCAAGCTTCAATTCTAGCGCCAATTTAAGTATTTGTCAAGGTTCAAGCATTCAGTTTAATGGACAAACACTTTCCACCGCAGGTGTTTATACACAAACCTTTCAATCTGTAAATGGATGTGATTCAATCGTCACATTGACCTTAACCGTGAATCCTATTTTCAGCTCAAGTAGTTCCTTAACCATTTGCCAAGGCGCAACGACGCAGTTTCATGGTCAAACTTTATCGGCATCAGGAACATATACGCATACCCTGCAAGCAGTCAATGGATGTGATTCCATTGTTACATTGAATTTAACGGTGCTTTCATCTTCCACTACTGCATTTTCATCAAGTATTATTCAAGGAAATGTTAGTTGCCAAGGAGATGCTTCAGGTTTCATGCAATTAACCGTGAGCGGTGGTATTCCTTCCTACAATTACCTCTGGTCGAATGGCGCAACCACGGAGGACCTGACTAATTTATCAGCGGGAAGTTACAGCGTCTTGATTACAGACGCGAACGGTTGTTCCATCACAAATCAAACAATCATCACGGAACCTACATCGGCATTAAGCATTAATGGGAATCAAACCAATGTTGGTTGTTTCGGTGGCAATAACGGTGGCATTAGCGTGATTGCACAAGGTGGAACACCAAGTTATGATTACCTGTGGAATAATGGTCAAACCATCTCTACCATCAATGGATTATCCATCGGAACGTATACCGTTTTGGTCACCGATGATTTAAATTGTAGTTCCTCAATGACCTTTACCATTAGCCAACCATTGGGTGAAATGGGCTTGACTAGTACAGTTATCAATGCATCGTGTCTAAACGCTTCAACTGGATCTATTGATTTAAGTATTTTGAACGGCACACCGACATATAACTATAGTTGGAGTAACGGCGCCACGACAGAGGACATCAGCAGCCTTCCTTCGGGGGATTACACTGTCATAGTTACAGATGCGCTTGGTTGTGCCATTAATGCAACTGTAACGGTTGAGGATCCAATTAATCCGATGATTGTCACACCAACAGTAAGCAATTTGAACTGTAATGGTGGTAGTGATGCATTCATCAGCCTCGCGATCAGTGGAGGAGTTTCTCCTTATGATATTTTATGGGATAATGGCGAAACCTTACCTGTAATCGATTCATTAAGCGCTGGAAACTATAATGTAATGGTAAGTGACGATCAAGGATGTCAAACGCCGTTGAGTTTTACCATAGCTCAACCTGCACCAATTGTTGCCAGTTTCAATCCAAGTGTTACTTCGGGCTGTTCACCTTTGACGGTTACTTTTACAAACACAAGTACTGGACCATTCACGAATTATTCGTGGAATTTCGGAAATGGATCAACTTCAAGCGCTGCAAACGGTTCATTCACATTCACACAGCCAAGTTGTTATAACGTTAGTTTGATTGTATCCAACGCAGCCGGATGTGCTGACACATTAAGTGCAGATAGTTTAATTTGTGTCTTCGCTGGTCCAAATGCAAGTTTTGTTACGAGTTCTGGGGGAATAGACTTTTACTCAGGTCAATTGGCCTTGCAAAATACGTCAGATGGAGCAATTAGCGATTATCAATGGAGTTTCGGAGATGGAAGTCCGAATTCAAGTTTGGAAAATCCCATTCATTATTACCCTGAGGAACAAGTTGGAACTTATTTAGTCATATTATCCGTTATCGATACGAATGGATGCGTTGACACTACTTCCTATGTGTTTTCATTGGTTGAAAATCTAAGTGTTTACGTACCAAATACCATCACGATAAATGATGACAACATCAATGAAGTGTTTTTACCTGTGTTTTCAAATGTCGACATCCTTCAATCGTATCAATTAGAAATCTTTAATCGTTGGGGAGAATTGATTTGGGAGACAGATATTGTTTCGAAAGGATGGAACGGACGGTATAAAGGTAATAAGGACGTTCAAATTGGTACGTATACTTGGAAAATTCAATATACCGATAATGCTTCTGTTTCCCGCATAATGCTTGGACATGTGAATGTCATACGTTAACCATTAAAGGTGAAAATTCGCCTAACATTGTGTCTTCACATGCTTCGAAAGAAGTAATAATGGCGTAAAAACTTCTTAAAACGACTAACTGAAAATAAGAAGTGCCCCAAATGAGTCAAAACAAAGGTTTCATTCTTGATTTGAATCAAATCCAAACGTAGGTTTCACTAATTATTTTTAACTTCGAGCGAAATAGAAAGAAAAGAATATATGGACAAGTTAACGTTTGAAGTAAATGATTCTGTCATTCGCATTGTAGGTATTTTTGAATCTTCAAAACCAAGCAAGTTGGCGAACGATTTCGTTAAGCATGGATACGTATTAGAGGAATTTTCTGAACAAACAAAAAAATTCTATAAGGACTATTGGTACCCGGAATTTCGAGACTTATTATTTTTTAAAGAGAAGGAAACGAGCTCGAAAATTTTAGCAAAAACCTTAAATCAATCGATTTCCTTTAAGAAAGGATATGACTTCGCGAATCAAAAAGATATCATCATTCACGCCGAAATAGGTTCTGTAGAATTGATTTTATTTCCAAACGAACTTCATTTTTTTTCAATTGAGTTAAAACCACAGCAGCAGGACATCCAGCAAATTGCCGATTTGATTTTCTGTGCGCGTGAGTTTAACAAAGAAATTATTGGTGAAACACCTCAAAGCTGGGTGAATTGGATTGAAACAAACTGTTTAAATGGAATTCAGATTACGTCTAAGAGTGCGACAGACGTTGTGCATACGGATGGATTCTCAGGTTCTAAATTCAAATTATACACCTTAGTTGATTTTAAAGAAAATGATGAGATAAAAGACCCGCAAGTTCGCGATGAACTGCTTTATGATTTAGGTTGTGTAAGTCCTATCAATACAGCTGGTGGTGATTATTCCTTCACCCCGAGTGAATCCTACTTTGAGTTATTATTAGAAGATAAAATCTCAGTATTTAACAATTACACCATTCTTCCCTTGTTCGATACTTTTACCGTTGTTGGCTATAACCTCCTTACGGATGATAAATTTGGGACAAAACGTTCCTCATGGAGCCAAACATACTTCAGAATATACCTATACAATTTGTTTATCAAGTATAATTTATTTCGATATAACTTGGATATGGAACATGATTCAGTCAAGGTTCGTGATGAATTCGAAACTTTCTTAAATAACTATAATTTAAGTCACATTTCATATAACTTTCTACCTAACCTGATCTTTCATCAACATCGAAAAAGCCTTCAAATTGATGAAGAACTTGAAAAATTCCAAGAAAGAATAAACCGAATTTCGCAGGCCATTCAAGAGGAGCAACAAAAACGATCCAATTTGTTACTTGGTATAGTTGGTGCTATGACCTCCATAAGCAGTGTTGAACCAATACTTGGTGTTCTGGAAGAAACACGCACAAAATTAAATTGGGACTCCCTTTTATTTTATACTTTAACTAGTCTATTGGTTATTTCAATTTCGATTCCATTAGTAGCCTATTTATTCCCTGAAAAGAAAAAACAATTGATGCGTAAATGGAATCAACGAAAAAAATAATTCTCGAGAATCAATCCTTAATTTACGTCATACGTCATTTTTCAAGTATTGATGAAACCTGCACACTTGAACTAAAAAATCAAGGTTATTCAGATAGGGAAATTCAAGAAAAATTAAAAACACTTGGTTCCAAATTCAATGCTGATTTTGCCCTGAGCCCAATGTCTCTCGTTGTTGAGTTATCAAAACGAAAACCAAAAATGGTCATTGAACAAGCGAATCAGCGTACAGCATATATCTATGAATTTTCCAAGCAGATTGGTTGTGATTCTATTTGTTCAATGGATGAACTGTCGCCATCTTTACATTCCAACATTCAAGCAGAAATGCGCGGTGACTATGAGGTGCATAGCATCGAATTAAACACCTTCCTTGCTACCAATCAATTGGTAGCTGTTGTTGAAAATGAAACCAGCAAACTCATAACTCTTTTCCCTGGACGCTATGCTCCTCCCTTTCCGAATGCTCAGCAATCAGAAATTGAGCACGAAGAAGCTACTAAATTTTGGGAGCAGCATTTATTCATAAAACCACGTAGCCATGAATAGGATTGTTTTATTTTTCTTACTTTATTTACCGTTCGTAAACTTTGGACAAATATTAAATATTGACCGTGAAAATGGTCAAGATTCCATTAAACGGAAGGTCGCTTTCACTTATAATGTCACCTTTAGTAGCGATAAGCAAAAGAAAAACCTCATTGAATTTTCGAATCAAGCTGAATTGGACTTTTTCCTTAAAAAGGATCGAATTGCCGTACTTCTTGGGCAAACGGATGCCTCTGTGAATGGAAAAACAATATTAGAAAACAATGGTTATTTTCAATTCCGACTTAGAGATAATGACAAAAGAAAAGTTGCACCGGATTATTATGCGCAATATCAATGGAATGGGGTTCTGGGCTTACAAAATAGAGGACTTGCAGGATGTAATGCTCGCTTTAGGTTTTGGGATGACAAAAAGGATGATTTGTATATGAGTATTGGCGCTTTTTATGAAGTTGAGCAATGGAATCCGAATTTGTCTAGTTTTGGTTTTGCTCAGGATAGTCTATCTATCGTTGTTCGAAATATTCCACGCTTAAATTTTTCAGCTAAAACAGCCGTACAACTCAAAAAAGGAATCGATTTTAGCGCGAGTACATTTGTCCAATTCCCGATGAATGATCAATTTCAACACTTTACGAATCCTAGATGGTTCATTGACATGAATCTGTTTTTTGAAATAAACAAACATATAGGAATGAACATTCACTACGACCATAATTTTGACACGTATCGTCCTCTACCGATAGATCGTTATTATTACAATTTGAATCTCGGTTTACAATTCAAATGGTAGTTTCAATTCGAAACACCCTATAACCCAAGAACTCAAACTTAAATCAATGTTTCAGATTGAATTCTTGGGATGATATTTATTTAATAATGTCTTTTCGATAGATTATCGCTAAAGAACAATCACTTGAATATTCCTTTTTAAATTTCAGAAATTACTCAGGGCGAAATTTAGAACTTGCTTCGGAAAGTGTAAAGCTATTGTTTACTAGCTCGTTTGGTTCTGTTTTTGCATTTGGAAGGGTAGCAATTTGAACTTTAATTCCTGTAGCATCATGAAATTTAGATTCAAAGTTTGAAATAATCATGTTTGATCTGCATTCAAAATCATCCACTTTCATTTTACTAATACTTGCCAAAGTACTATCACCTTCCGCAAATTTATTTCCATCATAAACTCTTAACTCAAGTCCGAAGGAATCTTCAAATTGTTTTTTTAGACTTTTAACGGTTAAACGACCGCTAATATTAAATTCTGCCATAATTATAAAAATATTTATTCACCTACTCTTTTAGCTTTTCGGCATTCGCTATTTTGATTTATAAACATAAATAAGAGCCGCAAGTAATAACGTAAGAGCTATTCCAAATACGACTAATTTCAGAAGTGAATTACTTCTTTTTTTATGAAGTAACTTCATTAATTCAGGATTTACAACTTCTAATTTGTATCCTCCTTTACCAAAAGGTTTTTTATCCTCATAGTCAACAACAGATACACCATACTTTTTCACTGCATCTATCAACAATTGCAAGTCTTTATTTCCTGTTTCGGTATCAGAACTCTCCCATGATTTTGCGACAAGTACCTCTACCCCATCAACAGATTTAAACGTCTCTCCTTCTTCTGTAAAATGACTTGCGTGAATATCCAATCCTTGCTCTTCGCATTCTTTTCGAATGGATCCAGGTTGAATCACACCGTACATACGGTCAGTATATGGTTTAAAAAGACTTTTGTAATTCTTAGGAGCAGCTACATTTAAATCATCCGGCATCATTTCCTTCAACTCTGCAATCGTTGCATTTGGATACAACGAAATCATTGCATCAACAATTCCCAAAGCAGTTCGATTCATTGCTTTACCATGAACTTCAATCACTCCTTTTTTCAACTCAGCTTTTTGCTGATTTGATAAACTATTAAAAACTTTTATTGACATTGTTTGTGTATTTTTGACTAATCTAATAAAATTTCCATGAATCACTCGACACAACTTCCAAAAAACTTTGAAAAAGCATTAAATGAACTCGCGAGAGCTCGCGAGAAAGCAGCCAAACAAAAATACTTATTGGATCTTGGGGAGAGCCTAGTTATGCACCTATGCTCCTTTGTTCTGGGGGAATACAAAGCTACCGATGAAACATTTATCGACTTGGAGAAATCCTTTATAAAAAATAGTAAAAATGTGAGCTTTGGTATTTATTTAGGTTGGTTAAGAGAAAGCTCTAAATTTTTGTATAAACAACAGAAACCATCAAAAATTCACGTTCAACTGCACGGTTCCAATGAGTTCAATGAAGTTTCATTTTTTGTGAAATTATTTGAAAAAACGAAGCAGCACATTGACAATGAAGATACAGGCGCCCTTGACCAAATTCCGGGCGTAGTAAAGAATCAAAATTTAGGAAAAACGAGCTTTTTACAGTTTTTTGATGCTTTCATTCAACTCAGAAACAGAGTGGCGCATCCACACAAAGAAGTGAAAGGTAAGATTATCAGTTGGCCTTTTGGGGAAGATTATTTCGACTTAATCAACCCTTGTTTAGAAGATGCGTTGATGCGTGTCATTCGCGAATTAGATCATGTATGGGAATTCAAATCGTTTATTGTTGATGATAACGACGGGAAATTATTAACCCTAATCGATGATGAATTCGAGCAAGTTCAAATTCCATCCCACACAAGAATTGAGGAAGGGATGAAAGTCATACGCAACGTAAATGACCAAGTTCTCATTTCAGATTGGAAATTACTTTTGGCTGCAGGAGAAGAAGCGATTTCTAAAATAAAAGAGGAAGAGGATACACTTAGAAACAAAGCATCCATTGAAAACTTAAAAGAATCCATCAAGTCGGCATTAGATGATTTTCAGATAAGTCTAGACGAAATGAACTTTTTCGAATCATTAGGAAAGACCAAATTGGGGCTATCAAAAACCGAAATAAAAAATTTAATCCTTGAAGTCGCAAAAGAACTAGAAATCGAAAACCCTTTCCCTGATGTGGACAAGCGTTTTATTGAAGTTTTGGATAATGCTATTATAAATAAGACATTTAACGAATTCCTATTAAAGTTATCCGGTCAGCAATATGGTGTCGATTCTGAAAAGTTTGATGCCTTGTTTCAAGAACGATCATTCGCGCTAAATGTGGATCCAAATGAGGTTCTCAAGCACAAAGTAATTCAATTTACTCAAGCTGAATTACAAGATTTCCAAGGATTAATGAAAGCACAGCAATGGCTTAATTCAATCGGTTTGTTTAACACGCTAAACAAGGAAAGTCAATATAAAATAACGGGGGATTCCTATGCCTTCGGTACGAAAGAATACAATCATCGAACTGCATTTAAAGCGGTAGAACGATTTGTCCAAAGTAGGATATCAAACCTAACAATGGATAACAACGCAATGTGGGGAACCAATCAAAACAACTGGCAAATTGGTGCCATGACAGGATATGCATGGTGTTCCGTTTTCCCGAAGGATTCTGCTCTTGGAAAGGTACTTGCGATGCACTTATCACTATACTCTGATGGCTCTGCAGCTACAGGATTTCTGCCCGATTGGAAAGATTTTGACAAAATCTCAAATTTAGGACTTCTTCGTTCCATTTTCCGTTCCCACTTAATTGAATTTATTGAAAATTACTCCTCCAATCTTAGTCAATATCCAAAGCTAAAATTATGGGATCATTTGACCGCGAATAGCTTTTACTCATTCCTTGAATCTTATCAGCAATTTCCATCATTCTATAAATACTTATACAACTTTGAACAAATTCAATTTTATTTAACCGGAATCGAAATAGCTAACAATCCATTGGAGTTAAGTGACTCATTCGATATCGCTTTCAATCTTTTTAACGACCTATTTGATGGCGTGAACAGAGATTATCAAAACACCTTGAATCAAGTATTTAACATCGAAGAAAAAGAAACGGTTATTTTAGCCAAACTCGATGAATGTGTTTCTGTTTTTCAAAACTATCAATTGATCGAAATTGACAAAAAAGGTTCAGCTAATCAAGGGTTTATCGGTTTGGAACTTACCCAGAAAATAAAAAGTTATCCAGTTACTTTCCAAGTTCAATTTACGCAGGACCATTTAAAAAATGAACTCACTTTCCAGCTAATCGTAAAATGTGCAGGGTATTTAGAGTCCGAATACCATGAAAAACTTGAAAACGTTTTGCGTTTAATGAATGAAACTCATCACTTTAAAGGAGAGTCCATCTATATGCGAAGTTTGTTAGCGCTCATTATTCCGATTGAAAATGTAGATGAGTTTGATTCTAAAACGACTGTAAACGAATTCCTGCAGTTACTGACGAATACATGCGCGGAAAATTATGTTGAATTTTTAGGAGCGAAAGTATCCAATCCTTCCTTTGACAACTATTGTTTGGATTCGACGGCATTTTTAGATGAATTAAAGGAAACTGCTGCGACATACTTTACGAATCAAGTTTACGAGGAACGAAATCCAATGAAAGGTTACAGATTCCTTGACTATATTTCTTCTAACAAAAAAGTAGGACATTGGCTAGGATGGGGCTGCACATATTCCAATGAAAAAACCCAAGCTGGAATTATTTTCCATTTGAGTGATACTTTAAAAGGCGCCCACATCAAAGAAGAAATGGAAAAATTATCCTTAGAAAATTCACATTGGAAATTAGTAGAACTTGACCAATCTTCAGAAGGGAAAACATCGTGGATTTTCAATGATTTATCACCTGAAAAAATGACATCATCAACAGACTGGAATCGTAATTACAGCGCTAAGTTTGCAGCTATCGACAGTCCGAAAAATTATTGGTGTGCTAAAAAACAAGATGACAAACAATGGATACAATTTGAGTTTGATCAACCAATGGAAGTTTCAAAAATAAAAATCCAGGGTGCACCACATGGAAAATTTTTCATAAAACGTTTTGTTTTAGCGTATTCTGTTGATGGCAAAAACTGGAATGAGTTAACATTCAACACCGAGTTGAAATCTGGCATGGACACTTCTATCATTCCGATAGAAAACCAACTAAATGCAAAATTTATCCGTATCAATGTTATTGAATTTGAGGGTTATCCAGGATTGCGCATTGACTTCCTTGCATCAGAAATTATTGCACGTAAACTAGAACTTCAAGCATTAAGTGACGTGAACAATTCAGAAGATTTAAAGGGGCTTTATAGTCAACTTACGGAACGATTCAACGATATTAAGACGATGAATGGCTTAGGGTTTTAAAGTGGTGGATTATGCGTTTTCTCATGCATTGTGAAGAATGATCTATCAAAAATAATTATGTGATTTACCGTCAATTAATCAAGGGATTAATGAGCCATCAAGGTGTTTAGGTTCTTGTTCAACTCGTTTTATTGACATGCGTCATCGAAATGTATCAAAAATGTATCATAATTCATTGGTTAAATGACTATTATTATGGTGAATCTTAAAAAAGAAACCTATGTCAACAATTAGAGTTACGAAAGCAACAACGGTAAAAAGTTTAAAACGTCAATTTAAAGAAGATTTCAATTGTTCCTTGGTGATTTACCGAGGGAATAATCAAATCGTAGAAGATGATGTGAAAATCCTTGAAATTGCAAAGGAAAATTATTCAGGTGGAGAACTTGAGTTGGGTGCACGTTCAAGAGTTGAAAACGTAGAACATTACTTCAAACAAGAATTTGGGATACAAGTTCAAATCAAAAATGCAGATGCTACTCTTTTAGCAGGTAATGAAATGACCTTAACCCAAGCAGGAAACATGTAATTCATCTTGTTTTTTTAGGTCTGTTAAATTTAGTTCAATCAAAATAATGAACCATAAATAAAGGAATTACATATTGTATTATTACTAAAAAATGTTTTACTTTGGTTTTATAAATTTAAAAACTGAAAAAAAATGGCTGAATTAACTGTAAATGGAAGAATCAAAGTTAAAACCTTCCAGAAAGAATTTATCTCAAAATTCCCTCATTTAGTACCTACATTGCGAACAGATGAAGGAAAAGGAATTGACAATGATTTAACAATTGCTGCAGCGCGCGTTAAAGCAAAGGGTGAGTATCAGCCATCTGGGGAATCAGATTTATCGATTAATGGTCATTTGACAATCGGCGGATTTGAAACAAGATTTAAAAACGCATTCGGAATCACTTGTCAAATCTGTTATTCTAAAGGTGGAAGAACCATGCAAACTCATGAAAATTATAATGAAATGACCTTGTCAGAAGCTAATGCTAAATTAAAAGCAGACGGTGCAGACGAAATCAAACTATAATTGAAAATCATTTTTTAAAAAGCCGCGTAAGCGGCTTTTTTTTTTACACAAGATTTTTGATTTTGGCTTTCAATAGTTCTTTTCTTGCTTCAATGAACGAAGGGAAATTCATGATGTCGAGACTCACTTTTTCCGGAATCAGTTGCGTATTAAGATCGATGTTTTGATGCTCCACCCAATTCATTAGACTTGCGTCATTCTTGCTTGTATTCATTGAACCATTCAGCATTTGCAGGTTCAAAATACTATTCCAATACAATTTGTCTTTAAAATAATGAAATGTCTCCTCTGAAATTGGAAGGGTATCTACTTTTAATTTTTTAAAGAAAACAGTAGGATGCAAGTGATCCTTGTGCGTATTTTGATTAAAATAATCCAGGTCAGGGTAAAGCAACGAAAGAATCAAATATGCTTCGCTAGATTCATATTGGGTTTTTAATAATTCATCTATGTAGGCATCATCAAAGGAAAGATTCTTGGAAGGATCACTCGCGAATTCTAAAATAATCTGTTCCAATGGAAATTGTTGTGGCACCAACTTAGTAGCTGGAACCACTGCTGAATTCATCTGATTTTGAGACAACATGACTTTTTTAATTCTTGTCAAAACAGCATCTGATTGTCCACCAAAAACACCCTTCAACAAAGAAATAACCAACCACTTCTGCATTCTTTTTTTATCCTCAATCATTTTCAAAGGATGATTAATCTCCTCTGTTAAGGAATTTACATAAATGTAATAAATGAGAGGAATCACTGCATTTTTCGCTCGAAGTGAGAAATTGCTCAAACCAAAACTAGCGACGAGTTCAAATCCTGAAATAATTGCCTTTTTTATTTGAGGCCAATTGTCTTCGAAATTGATGATATTCGCTTGGTCAAAATTTCTAATTTGAAATTTAATGTTATCATTCAACAAGACCAAACAGGTTTTTAAAATAAAATCTTTGTTCACTTGGAATTCTCGACCTCGAAGAGCAAAAATCTGGTTCCGAAGTTCAGATATTTCCTTTCTGGCATCTAGTTTTGTCCAATTCGCCGTTATTATTGACATTAACAAGTCTGAAAAAGACAAAGGCTCTCCCCCACTGTTTGTTCGAATAAAAATATCTAAAACGGTGGCTAAATCTTGATTGCGTTCTAAGTAAAAATTGATGAGCGGTTTTTCATGAATGACAGACCATAATTGACGGAGTGTTTCTTTGGTGAATTTATGATCAAAATAACCGTTTTCCTCAATGAAATTATCCAATGCATTGCGATCAGGAATCATAAGTATATCGCCTACTTTAAACCAATTTTCATTTTTTTGTTTTTTTTGATCGACATCTAATTCACTTAAAAATTGAAAATTGTATTTCATTTTAAGTTCATTATCTTCAGGTAGCTCAGATGTCAGTTCAACATACAAGGTTCTCGTCGGTAAACAATCTTCATCATCTCTCCACCATTTTTTACTTTCTTTGTATGCATATGAGCCTTTTAAGCCAATGTAGATACTCGTTAAACGTTGTTGACCATCAATTACAGCATAAAAATCAGTAGATCCTTTTGTGACAAATTCTGGATTTAACTCATTGTATTTTTGTCTGTACTTCTTTAAGAATTCATAAAACTTCAAATTATTTTTAATGGATGCGTCTGTTACCTCCCAAAACATAAATGAATTTATTGGGTATCCCCTCATGATGCTATCGAACAATACTTCAATCTGCTCAGTATTCCAAACGAACTGGCGTTGTAAAGCAGGAAGCAAGTAATTTCTGCGATCTATTTGATTTATAGCATCATGTATTGATATTGGCTTTTCGAATCCACTATTCATATTTTCTATTTAAACTGTTTTAAAGCCCTCAAAGTTACCCAATTTGAACAACATAACTCGCCATTCAAGTGGGTTTAAAACATACCCATAAGATTCTTTCATGAAAAAGAAAAAGAGCTAAAATGAACGTTCATTATCTTTTGGTTTTCTCCTCTTAACCTACACGAAATACACTCTATTTAATGGAAAAACTTTGAACCCTAAGAAGTGCAATTACACAATTGTTCAGTAGCGAAT
>CANHMH010000048.1 GCA_947461635.1 Flavobacteriales bacterium
AATTTCTAGGTAATAAACTTTGGAAAAAAGACACCCATTATTGAATTGAACCCGAAAAACCAAATAATAAAAACCCTGTGTAAAGCTTCTAGAAATGGCGGTTACAGGACAAGAAATTGGATATGTTGGGCTATTTCCTCCCAGAAAAGTTAAGTCTACATTAGATGTGCCGGCCACGTTCGTTGGACAAAGCAGTGGGCTAGATAGAGAAAAAACAAATGGATGACTTCCAGTTTCAGGATTCGGACAATAAGTAAACTTAGTCGTACCATCTTGTGTAATTGTGGTAGAAACAGAAGTAGGAGATGCACAACCTAATGATGGCGAAAGCGGTGGTGTTGATGTTGCAGTAATTGTGATTTCAAAAAAATTGCTTATCCCACCATCCGTTAAGGTTAACTTTGCTGTACCAGATGAATTAAAGGTTACAGCAAATGGTGTTCTCATCGCAGAAGATGAAATATTCGCGCCAGTAAACGTCCATTCTACAGATGTTGTAGGTGTAATGTTTGTATTGTTTTGATCCTCTAAAACAAATAGAATCGAAGATCCTTGACAAACCGTTATGTTATTGTTGTTATTGTAACTAGGTACAGTAATAAAATCTGCGGTTAGTTGACCAAAAGAATAAGTAATTGATAAAGCAAAAATTAAAAAAGAAACTAAATTTCTTAATACAACTTTTGATGGGGTCAATTTAAAATGTTTTAATTGAAACATTCTTCAAAATTAAGAATTAATTTACAGCCCTCAAAGCAAATCCGTTAAGCATTTTAGTTTAATTTACTTGGATAAAATAATTCTTTACATACAGGTAGTTTAAAAAAATGTTTTCGTTCAAACCGGTTTGATTAACATTAATTAATTTTAGTTAAGTCTGACAAAATATAACATCAAATCAAATACAATTAAATAACTTTATAAAATGAATAAATACTTGACAATAATCCTCTTGGTTTTAAGTTTTTCTGTTTCTTCCCAAGCTTCATTGAATGCTGACGGAGTTTATTGGTCAACAGTAAATCTTTCGGTATCGAAGTTTAACAATGGAGACCCTATCTTTAAAGCAAAATCAGATCAAGAATGGATTCAAGCTTGTAAAGAAAAAAAACCTGCGTACATGGATGTATTAAATTCAATGGGTAAGACCGAGAAATTATACAATTACTTTGTATTAATGGACAAAAGAGGAATTTTACCTAAAGACACGCGTTATCCAACAGGCCAAGAATATTTAAAATTCAATGATTTTTTATCGACTCATGTGGATAAGGTAAAAAACATGAATTTTCATTTAACGGACACTTATCTATTAAATTCTTGCAATGACTTAATAAAAGAAAAATCTAACGATTTTTGGTATTTAGATATTGAAAACATGCCAATCGCTGATATGTTAGAAATGGATATGGGCCCATCAATGGGAATTTTAACTTGTGAAAATGAAAGTGTATTTCCTCTATGTACAAATGGAAGCTTTAGCGGAATTGGCTCAACAGGTGCTTTAAATGGCGGTTTAGGTTCTGGTAAATTAGTGCGCTTCGTTTATACTAAAGCCCAATAAACACTTTAAAGTTCATTTGTATTCCTTGTATAATAATTTAAAAATAGGGATATGATTGTAGCCCTGCCAGGAATCGAACCTGGATCGAGCGTTTAGGAAACGCTTATTCTATCCGTTGAACTACAGGGCTATGTAACAAAGATAACGCTTATTCTATCCTCCCGAAGTCTCGGGAGAACTACAGGGCTATGTAACAAAGTTACGCTTATTCTCTTTTGAAGATGATTTATGCAAAAAGGGAACTTTATTTTCCCTTTAACACCTCCCAAACTTGATTCGCTGCAAGGTCCCAACTGAATTGTGAAGAACGGTCCAATGCTTTTTCTGATAAACTTGAATATAAGGCCGAATCGTCAGCCAATTGGCTCATTTTTTCGGTGATATCATTTACTGAAAAAGGATCACAATAAATCGCAGCATCACCGGCGATTTCTGGCAAACAACTCGTGTCAGCACTGATAATTGGTACGCCACAGCGCATTGCCTCTACTAACGGTATTCCAAATCCTTCAAAATAAGGAACGTAACTGAGTGCAAATGCAGCACCTGTAACTCGGCTTAGTTCCTTTGTTGACAGATGCCCAAGAAAATGAATGCGTTGTTTTGTTTCGGACGTTAAATGGAATTCTTCTTGCTTCCACATGGCATTCCCAACAATCACTAAATCGATTTCGGAGTTAGTTAAACTGAATCCGGCATAGGCCTCAACCAAACGTTTGATGTTTTTCCTTGGATGCAATGATCCCACAAAGAGAAAATAGGGTTTCCCATTCGCATATTGGTGGCGTGTTTCATTTATTTCATCTGTCGATAACTCACGGAATTCATCACTGATCCCATTATAGACAACGGAGATTTTGTTGCTTGGTATACCATATGTATCAACAATGTCCTTTTTGGAAAAGTTGGAAACGGTTAAAATATGTTTCGCTTTTCGAGCAAATTTTGGAAAAAATTTACGAAAATAGGAGGAAACTAGCCAAGGCAGGTCCTTTGGATGGTGTTCGAAGTTCAAATCGTGAATGGTCGCAATTTGCGTTACTGAAGAACTTAAAGAACAAAATCCATCTGGTGACCAAAGCAGATCAATGCGGTGTTTTTTTAGAGCACGTTTCAAGCTCCATTCAAACCAAAGCACCCATAAAAGTGGATGTCGTGTTGGTGGAAAGAGTACCACCGTTTTTACATTGCTTGGAAAAATAAATTTCGGATCAACGGGACGGTCAAAGAATAAAACAAAGGATTGTTCCGGATGATTTACAGTGATTCGCTGGACAAGTTCAAAGGAGTAATTTCCAAAACCCTCCATTTTGGAGCCGAGAATGTTTCGTGCGTTTATTCCTATGATCAAAATCCTAAAATTGATGGATATAATTTGTTCTTTTTTCTTGTCCAATCGTTGTTTCTGGACCATGTCCACAATAAACGATGGTTTCGTCAGGATATTGGAAAAGAATGTTGAAAATAGAAGATTTTAAGGTTTCTAAATTTCCTCCTGGCAAATCCACACGTCCAAAACTACCTTTAAAAAGCACATCACCATTCACTATGAATTTGTCCTCTTCGAAATAATACACCACATGTCCGGGTGCATGTCCCGGCGTATGTCTCACGTGAATTTTAAATGAACCAATCTGTAATTCTTGTCCGTCCTCTAAGGAATGTGCTGGAACACTTTCTAACTGATATCCTTCAAATCCATAGACGTGAGCATAGCTAAGAACAGAGTTCCATGTCTCATGATCTAGCTTATGTAAATATGCAGTAGCGTTGTAGCGCTTTTGGACAAACGCAGCGCCTAAAATATGATCGATGTGTGCGTGTGTGTAAAGAATCGCCAGAACAGACAATTCATTTTCTTCAATGAAATCTGACAACTCATTTTCTTCTTTTTTCGAATAACATCCGGGGTCAAAAATGATGGCTTCGCCTTGATCGTTTGAAACAACGATGGTGTTCTCTTGAAAGGCATTGAATTGAAAAACGCTTACGTGTGCACTCATGTAGCAAAGTTAGCGCAAAGAACTTGGACTAACGCAATAAATTGATGTGTCCAGTAATTTCTTTTTTATTGTTAGCGAAATCTTTGTACTTTAATTTCCAAACATAGGTACCATCTTGACAAGGTAAATTCTTAAAAGTCCCATCCCAATAATCATCTATTGATGTCATTTCGTAAACGATTTCACCCCAGCGGTCAAATACAAACATTTCAAATTCTTTGATGTTACCTAATATAGGTCTGAATTCATTGTTGTGTTCGTCACCGTCTGGCGTAAACGTATTTGGGACGTAGATAAACGGATCAAAGTACACACTCACTTGACTTTGTGCTTGACAACCATTTATATCGGTGAAATAAACATTGTAAACAGCATTCTGACTTGGAGAAACAGTTGTAGTCGCACATGTTGCACACGAAAATTCATCTTGAGGTGTCCAAAGAATGTTTCCTGGTCCACTTGTGACTGCATTGAACTGTATCGTTTCACCAACCAAGGCATAAACGTCCAAACCAGCATTTATGAATGGAGGCGGAAATACACTGATAAGGACATCTGCGGTATCTTGACATCCATTAGCATCCGTACCAATTACCATGTAATTTGTATTGATTTGGGTTTGCACGAGCGCGAATGCGCCATTATTAGCGGTAGACACTGGTGCTGGCGACCATACGTAATAAGATGCTCCACTTGCCCAGACGGCAGCAGGAGACCCCGGACAAACAATCGTATCATTTCCTGCAAAGATTTGAGGGGTGATAATATTGACCCAAATGGAATCACTCTCTGTGCCACAACTATTTGTGACATCGCAATAGTAGTATTGTTCACTTGTTGGACTCAATTCCACCGTTTGATTCGTTTGTCCAATTAGGTTATTCGAAGGGTACCAAAAGTAACTTGTTCCACCTGAAATAAACGCAGTTCCGGAACCACCGTAACAAATACTCAAGGTATCATCTAAGACAGGAGCAGGTGGATTAAAAAACACCTGAATATTCACCGAATCACTGGCGCTACAACCGTTTGCCGATGTGACCGTTGCAGTATAGGTAATGGTTGATGTTGGAGTGGAGGTAGTCGTAAACGTATTTGTATTCGTTAAGAAATTGGAAGGGGTCCATGAGATGCTTCCAGTTCCGGTGGCCACTAAATCAACAGATCCACCAAGGCAGATGGTTGTATCGTTACTCAACGTAACGTTTGGCGCGTTAACATTAACGGTTACTTGCACGGTATCCGAACCACAAGAATCTGCAATGATCACACTAAATGTGGTTGTTGCATTAATTGTTGCCGTTGGATTGGCAATATTTGGATTGTTTAGAACATTTGTTGGGCTCCAACTATACGTCGTTCCACCATACGCATCTAGTTGATAAGAATCACCTGGACAAATACTGGTTGTCGGTTGAACGGCTCCAGCAGTAAATGCGCCAATGTTTACAGTGACCGTTACAGAGTCAGGTGCAAAACAACCTGTAGAATCATAAACAATTAATTGAACATCATAAGACCCAGGAACTGTATATTGATGAATAGGTTGCATAAGCGTTGAACTAGAACCATCACCAAAATCCCAGATGTAAGCATTCCCATTTACACTATTATTGAGAAAATAAACAGATTGTGGAATGCAAATAAGTGGAGCGGGTTGTGCCGCGATGGCTTGAATGGTATTTAATTCGAATTTAAAGGTTGCCATATTACAATTGGAACTTGGATTTTGAGGCGACCAACTTCCAGGTGTGCTGGTAAACCCAAAATTATTTCCACCACAAGCTCCACAAACGGCATGGTAAATTCTTCCAGCATTGTCAAAGCGACTAGTTCCCCCATCCACATGGTTGGAGCTACTCGTTGTCCCTCCCATATAGGTCGCATATTTCAAAGAAGACGCATCATTATCTAACACAGCGATATAAAAATTACTGCCATTTGTACCTAATTGATAGCCGTCAAGAGTCGTTGGGAATCCATTCGTTGTAGAAAATGCTGCTTGAGCATAGGTTTGATTTAATATTCCACCCCATCCGGCTAGGTATATGTCGTAACAATCAGATATTAAAAAAGCAGTTGGAGAAAGTTCAACGTATCCCGTTCCAGCCCCAACCATGGTTGTCCATGCAATGGTCATTAAGTCAGTTGAATATTTACGAACGAATTGACCAGAATTTGCATTTCCATAGCATCCTGCAGATATAGCCCAAGAGGATTCTGTTTGACCGTATACATAAGCATTGTTGTCAATGTCGGCACGAACGAAATATGTTTGATCGTATTCTGACAAGCCCATGTAAGAACCTGATTGGAAGTTACCAGAACTAGCATTCATTTTCAATACATATCCATCTGATGCTCCGCCGTTGTAGGTAAGGTCATTTCCAGAAGAAATTGGCAGTGACGATGAAGAAGTTCCACCGCCTACATATACGGAGCCATTTGTTCCCACAGCAATTGAATTCCCTGTTTCGTTGCCCGATCCACCGAAGTAGGTACTCCATTGTAAATTCGTTAGTGTGGAATTAAATTTAAAGATAACGGCATCTTGGCTTCCATTCAACATGGCCTGAGAAGCACCTACAGTTGGGAAATTGAGGGATGCTGTAGAACTTGAAATGTAGACGTTTTGATTATTATCTAATACGATTTCCCCACGGAATTGATCTCCGTAATTATAATTGAGTGTACTTGTATTGAGTCCATCCGTGCCTGTCCCGCCAATAAAAGTGGATGAAAGTAGCGCTGTACCACTAGGATTTAAGCGTGCAACGTAGATATCCGAACCGTTAAATTCTAGTTCGTTTTGCAATTGATACGGACCACCATTAAAGGAATTATCAAAAGCTCCGGTGGTAATAGGAAAGTTTGCAGATGAGGTAACGCCATAAATGTACAATTCACCATTCGGAGCAGAAACGATCGAATGTGGTGTTTCGTTTCCAGCTCCACCTAGGAAAGTAGAATACAATAAGGCTGAACCGCTTGCGTTGAATTTCGTAATGGCGGCATCCATTGGAAAAAAACCAGTCCCACTGCCGAAACTAGAATCGAATGCTCCTGTTGTGATTGGGTAACCTGTTCCAAACACTATTCCACCACCAAACAGATTACTATTAGGGTCTGGTGTCGCTGTGAATCCCCAGTTGTCCGCGGTTGATCCAGAGAAAGTGGAGAACGTTAAACTTGGATCGATGTATAAACGTTCAGACGAATCATATCCTTCCGGTAAAACAAAAGAAATCAGATTGTCCAGAAGTTGGAATTGCATGTGAACCTCTGATTTTTTTCCGTTTTCGGAAATATTCCAGGCTTTTGGAGCAGAATAGGCGATTGTTCCTAGTGAATGTGTGAGAACAAGATTTCCTTGTGAATCGATTTCAATTTTATCCGCTCCTTCAAAGTAAAAAGACAATTGACTTAAGTCGGCATGTGGCTGGACATCAAACGAGAAGCGAAGTTGCTCCATTTCTCCATCATAAATCAAATCAATGCCATCAAAATAAGAGGGTAGTACTAACTTCGAAACTCCATGAATATTCGATTTCCATTTTGATTGATCACTACCAATCATGTAATTTAAATAGTGTGAACTTGAATCGCTTTCTTGAATTGCTTCTACCTCATTCGCATGAGGGAAAATATGCTTTACTGCGTGATATTTGGTTAAATCGTGTGTTGTTTCTTCACCGTCATGGTGACTGTGGCTCATTGCATCCGTTAAAAAGTACGTCATCCCTCGGTTCTCGATAAATAACTTCCCAGCGTTTAGGTCTACGTTGTAACGAATTTTATCATCCCACTGACCTTTATTCGGAATCATCCAAACCTTTTGAGCCATTAGGACAAAAGAAGTTGAGAAGATGAGAAGAAAAGTTAGTAGGCCTTTTATCATTACTAGCTAAGATACACTATTTGTAAATGTCTGCAAAACATAGACAAACTTAAACTCAAAAGGTTGCCTCTTTTTTCATAAAATTATGTTTTTCAGATTGATTTTTTGTTTATTTGTAGTGCTAAATACAAACTATGAAATCATATTTACTCTCCATCCTCTTTTTTGCATTAACATTTACGCTTAATGCACAGGATTATTCCCGATTAAAAGTATTTGTTAACGAAGAACAATTATTTAAACTTGGCAACCTTGGTGTAGCTGTTGATCACGGAATCCGAAAAGAAGGAACATTTTTTATTTCCGACTTTTCAAGTACTGAACGAGCTATCATGGATCAATATGAATTCAATTATGAAGTATTGATTGAGGACGTTGAACAATATTACATTGACATATTAAACAATCCTCAAAAACAAGAGTCAATTCTGAAAAATACCAATTGCACAAGTGCATCGGGAAGTGGTGCTGGTTACGCGAATCCAACAACTCCTACAAATTTCAATTTAGGAACAATGGGTGGGTACTTAAAGTATACTGAAATGCTCGCTGAACTAGATGCAATGGTTCAACAATATCCAAATTTGATTACTGCAAAAGCGCCGATTTCAACCTTTGTATCGCACGAGAATCGTCCCATTTATCATGTGAAAATATCCGATAATCCAAATGTAGACGAAAATGAACCGAAGGCTTTGTACACGGCCATTCATCACGCTAGAGAACCCATGAGTTTGATGGAAACCATTTTCTTCATGTGGTATGTATTGGAAAACTATGGCACAAATGAAGAGATCACCTATTTAGTAAATGAAACCCAGTTGTTTTTTGTGCCATGTATCAATCCAGATGGCTATGTGTACAACGAAACAACAAATCCAAACGGTGGTGGAATGTGGCGTAAAAATCGCCGAAACATTGGTGGTGGTGTTTACGGAGTAGATTTAAACCGCAATTACGGTTACGGTTGGGGAACAACTGGGACAAGTACAAATACGAGCAATGAGACATATTGCGGGACAGCTCCTTATTCTGAGCCGGAAGTTCAAGCCATGCGTTGGTTGGTTCAAAACCATAAATTTGTAACAGCTTTCAATGCGCATACCTATGCACGAGATATTCTGTTCCCGATTGGAACAACAACGGCAGAATTTGCGGATCACCACGATTATTTTCAAGCGGAATCGAATCATATGGTCGAATTTAATGGTTACACTGCCATGAAAAGTTCGGCACTCTATCCTGCTTCCGGAGATTCAGATGATTACATGTACAAAATGGACATTGGCGTTGGGGTGAAGGATACGATGTTCGTTCATACACCCGAAGTTGGAACAGCCTTCTGGCAACCTTCTTCTGAAATCATTGCAACGTGTAAAGAAATGGTGTTTCCAAACTTAATTTTGGCACACATAACACGCAATTATGTTGTAGTGAAAGACACCGATCCAATGAATATTTCAACGTTAAGCGGAAATTTCAATCATTCTGCTTACCGTTTAGGTCGCATGTCAGGACCCGTTACGGTCTCCATTCAGCCTTTGTTAAATATTGTAAGTGCAGGTCCTTCTGTTGTATACAATTTGAATCAAATGCAGACGTCGACAGGTGTCATTTCCTACACCTTGAATCCATCGATTCAATTTGGAGATCAAATTAAATACATCTTGAAAACAGACAACGGATTGTGGGTGAAGAGAGATACCATTATTAAAACCTACGGAGCATATAATTTACAGGTCACTGAAAATGCGAGTGCCTCCACAAATTGGACAGGAAACTGGAGTACAACAACGAGCACCTTCGTTTCATCTCCACGATGTTTTACGGATACCCCAACGGGGAATTATGTCAATAATGCGAATACTACGTATTCATATGTTCCAACGATTGACCTAAGCAATGCTTACGCAGCCAAAGTTACTTTTTACGCGAAATGGAATATTGAAGCAGATTTTGACTTTGCACAATTTCAGGTTTCAACAGATGGTGGAACAACTTGGATTGGACAATGCGGAAATTATACGAATGCAGGAACCAACGCAAATGGAAGTGTACAGCCAAATAATCAACCCATTTATGATGGAATTATGACCAATTGGGTATTGGAGGAAATTAACTTAAGCGATTACTTAGGTCAAATCATTAAAGTACGTTTTCAATTGAAATCTGATGGTGGAACAAGAAAAGATGGATTCTATTTTGATGATTTCTCCATCTACTATAATATTCAAGGTCCAGCCGTTACGCCAACAGCTCAATTTACAACAGCAAATTCTGTTGTATGCTCTGGAATGTTTACCTCTTTCAACGATACCTCCTTGGATAATCCAACATCATGGTCATGGAACTTTGGTGATGGTGGAACGGATAATGTTCAAAATCCAACTCACATTTTTACGACTGCTGGAACATACACGGTGCAATTAACGGTTACCAATGCTGCAGGAAACAACACGACATCTCAGGTGATTACAGTAAATCAAACGCCGAATTTGATCATCTCAACTTCTGATAGTGATGGAGTCGTTTGTCTTGACGGTGGATTAATTACCTTATCATCCAATCAAAACAGCACTGTTTTTAGCGGTAATGGTGTCAATGGAACTTCATTTGACCCAGCGATCGCTGGAATCGGATTGCAGATGATTACTGGGACTTTTACAGATGGGATTGGATGTACTGCAAATGAGTCTTTGTCAATTGTTGTAGAAGATTGTGCTTCTCTTTCTGACTTATCGAACAATGGTGTATTTGTTTTCCCAAATCCAAATCAAGGTTCCTTTACCATTAAAGGACTTGAACTTGAAACAGCATTTTCAGTGTATGATTTGAATGGTAAAATCATTTTTGTAGGCATTGCTTCTTCAACATCGGAGCAAATTCAATTACCAAAAATCACTTCAGGAATTTACTACCTCCAATCCACTAAAAACGGACAGATTGGTCAGTTGAAATTCGCTGTGCTTAACTAAGATTGAATAAACGCCGCAAGGCGGTCGATATACGCTTGATACCCCATGACAAATGGGGTAGTCTCGTGTTCTCCTCCTGGAACTAAAACAGATTCTTTTGGTCCTGGTTTGTTGTCGTAAACAAGCTGACCATGACTCGTCATCGACAAAAACGAATCCGCCATTCCGTGAATCCAAAGCAATGGTACATTTACTTTTTTGATTTCTGTGGCATTGTCAATTTTTAAATCCACTAGGAAAGAACCAGGCATCGACAAAATCGCTGCATCTTGAATCATGATTTCAGCTGAGGCAAATGGTGCTTCTAATATAATTTTGGATGGTTGTAAAGCATATTCACTAGTGTGTCCCGCGACTTCGCAAACCGCTGCAGAACCCAATGAAAAACCAAACATCACAAATCGATCGTTGTTTAAACCTCGGTCTTTTAACCAAGAAATAGCAGATGAGGTCGCGGCGTACATGTTGTTTTCAGTGGCAGTTCCTTCGCTCAATCCAAATCCTGGATAGTCGAACATCAGCACTCCGTATCTTCCGAGTCCACCAATGTTTGCATATAACTTCTCACGACACCAATAGAAATCCATGTGGTCTTTGTTCCCATGGCAGTAAAGAATTACAGTATCTAAAGAAATTCGGTTGGTGTCGCCGACATAGATTCCTTGTACTTGAACCGTTTCACCATCAATTTCTACGGGGAAATGAACGCGGTTAATCATACTGTCTGGAACAGCAAATTGTCCATTGAGCTCCAGAGAAACCTCACCAGTGTAATTGTCTAGTTGGTAACTTTTTAGTTTTGAACCATTAAACAAAAAGGAATCCAGGCGTTTACGACAAGAAAGTAAACTAACCGATATAAAAAGAAGTGCGATGTATTTCATTATTTCAAGTGATAAGTGATGCCGAAATAGAGTCCCAGTGCGCCGCGATTATTGAGCATACTTGGATAATTCACAACAATGTTTTGATTTGATTGATTGGGTGCCAGCATTTTTAATTCCGCTTGGTAGCTCCATTTTGGACGAATCCATTGGTGTCCGAGTTGAACACTTGGAATCCAAAATTGAGCATTTGGACGTCCTTGAGATTCCGTTTTGTAGGGATCGAACCAGTTGCTTAGTCCAGCATAAAAGAAATTATAATGTTTACTCTCTACTTTGCACAAAGCATCCAATTGTATAGGTTTCGAATTCTTTCCATACTTGAAATAATAGTTGGCATCCACTTGTGGCCAAAAACGATTTGCACCCGTGTAAAAGTCCAACAATATATTCATGGTTCCTTGTGCGCTGATCCCCATTTTGTCATTTTTCCAAATGCTTTGTGATACACCGATGTCCGTTTGACCAACACCAAATGCTAAAGAAGTGGTATGCAAGTTTCCAAAAACCGTGGTTTTATTGCTTACACCGTAACCATATCCCACAGCAGTAAAAGGGATTGGAATGGCACCAATTCCAGGAATTTTAGCTACCGGTCCACCGAAGTTTCCAGTGATAACTTGTTGTCCCTTTTTCAATGGTTCCACGAAGCGGGCAGGAGCGCAGCTGGCTAATGCAACCAGCACAGCGATAAAAAAGATATTTATTCGATACATGATTCAAAGATAGGAACTTTGAACAAATCAAATTCATTACCTTTGTTTTATGGCAGGATCTAGTTACGGTACGCTTTTTAAAATCAGCACATTTGGTGAATCTCACGGAGAAGCCATTGGTGGAGTAATTGATGGTGTTCCTGCCAATTTTCAATTGGATTTAGCAGCAATACAAAACGAATTAAATCGCCGTAAACCTGGACAATCGGAACTTACGACTCCGCGTTCAGAAATGGACCAAGTTCAATTTTTATCTGGCATTTTTGAAGGAAAAACAACAGGTACTCCAATCGGATTCATCATTCCAAATACCAATGTGAAATCTGCCGATTACGATCATTTGAAAAATGTTTTTCGTCCATCACATGCTGATTTTACGTATCAAAATAAATACGGACACCGTGATTACCGAGGCGGTGGACGCAGCAGCGCTAGAGAAACTGCATGTCGTGTGGTTGCTGGAGCTATTGCAAAACAACTGTTACAATCGATTGGAATTCAGTTTAGCACCTATGTTTCTCAAGTAGGAACGATTGCCATGAACAATAAAGCATTTTATTCACCTTCAGAAATTGAAGAGACACCGGTTCGATGTCCGGATAAGGCACTTGCTGGCCAAATGATTGCTCGTATTGAAGAAATAAAGCAATTGGGTGATTCGATTGGAGGAACGGTTCAATGTGTCATCATGGGTGTACCGGTAGGACTCGGCGAACCTGTTTTTGATAAATTGCACGCTGAGTTAGGCAAGGCAATGTTATCGATCAATGCGGTGAAAGGATTTGAAATCGGATCTGGTTTTTCTTCTTTGGGAATGATCGGTAGCGAGCACAATGATGTATTTTTGGCAAATGGTCAAACAAAGACGAACTTTTCAGGTGGAATCCAAGGCGGAATTTCGAATGGAATGCCCATTGATTTCAGGGTAGCGTTCAAACCAGTAGCGACGGTTATGCAAACACAAGAAACAATTGATTCTTCAGGAAATTCCGTTCAGTTAGAAGGAAAGGGTAGACACGATGCATGCGTACTTCCGAGAGCGGTTCCTATTGTGGAGGCGATGGCAGCAATCGTTATCCTTGATTTTTATTTAAGACAAAAAACAACTCAACTTTAATATTTACCATATGTTACAGCGCATTCAAACCATTTATTTCATTATTGTAATGGCCATTTTGGCTAGTTTATTATCGGGCGTTGAAATCTTTACCATGACTGATGGTGAGATGAATTTTTCACAGACTGTTTTTGGTGTGGAACGTCAAAGCGTGAAAGGTGGATACATCGAGTGGATGGGACAATTCGAATATGCCTATTTGTTTGTGATTGTTTATGTCATGCTTGTTTTTCTGGCAATGATGTCCTATAAATCATTGAAGAGACAATACACATTATCGAAAATAGTCTTGTTTATTTATGTACTGTTTGTATTAGCGATTTTAGCTGTAACATCCTTTGGGATCAACGGATATTCTCCGAAAGAAATCACGGGTATTCATGTAGGAATTGGATTCTATCTATTGTCCGGCGGCCTTCCATTTGCCTATTTTGCCTTGAAAGGAGTTCAAAAAGATAAAGTTTTATTGGATTCTTTGAATCGTTTGAGGTAGAATTTAGATTAACAACCTCCTCCCCAGGAAACCTTTACCCCAAAGTCAGTTTTTTCATAATTGACTTGCATTTCATCCGAAGAAACGCATCCACCCATGTTTCTGCATAAACGATCAATCAATCTTTTTACGTCTTGAATTTCTAAAACAGGAATATAAAGTTGATAAGAAGAACCTTCATACTCGCTTCTTTCTATTAAAATGATTCCTTCCTGAAATAAGGTGTTTTTTAAGGTCACTTTTCCAAACATTTCAATTGAAGCTGATTCACCACCATAGAATTTTGCTGTTTCTAAATCATAGTGAAAGGTGGTCTGTTCGGAAATAATTGTAAATTGATTCAACCAATCTGTCACTTCATTCATTGTTGCATTCGCAGGTTTATTTAGTTTTTTAAACGTTACTTCCGTTTCTTCAGATGTCTTTGAAGCGTTATTGTTATTTATACTTCTTTCCATTTTCAGGCTGTCAGCAAGAGAAAAAAGTTGCTTTTGCAAGGCAAGGTTCTCGGATATTTTCGAATTGAGTTTCTCCAATAATTCAGCAGTTTCGGATAATTTTTCTTGATTTAATTTGTGCATTTTTAAATTAAGTCCTCTTAATTCTGTATTTAATGAATCAATCGTCTCCTTTTGTTTTAGAATCATCTTTTCTTTATTTTGTCGGCTAACTTCAAATTGCTGGACCGTTGAGTCATATTGATATTTTTTCATTTGCGCTCCTTTTCTTTCGAATAGAATGACTTGATCAAGGCTATCACTTTTTTTAGTTAAGTCTTCAATTTGGTTCTTTTTCGTTTGACCAAAAGATTCGAAACCAAGAACTAAAAGCAAAATAAAAAGTATGTCTTTTTTCATAATTCAAATTAGATTAAGTCAAATCTACAAACTTTCACATAAGTTATCCAATTTGATTTTTAGTTTTACTGATATAAGAAAAATTGAAAAACCAGCATTGATTATCCTTATCTTTGCCCGCCCAACTTACGGGAATTAGACTATGAATTTCTTATCCATTGAAAATTTAACCAAATCATACGGCGAGCGAATGATTTTCGCAGACCTTACTTTTGGTATCGACCAAGGTCAAAAAGTCGCTATTGTAGCAAAAAATGGATCTGGAAAAACAACCATGATGCGCTGTATCATGGGAATGGAGCCCGTTGATTC
>CANHMH010000049.1 GCA_947461635.1 Flavobacteriales bacterium
CATAAAAATGTTGAAAAATAACTTGAACAAAGATACGGGTATTTGATTTGAGAATTCATCTTTGTACTGAAGTTATCCTATGAAGTTTATACCTACGTTTGAAATTAGTTTTTTTGCCATCACATTCTTAGTGCTCGCTTTTTTTGTGATTGTACAAATAGTGTATGTTTTGTTTATTCACAGCAAACTCGCTTTCTACAAAACAAAACCAATCGATGATCATCAAAATTGGATGCCAATTAGTGTGATTATTGCCGCTAGAAATGAATCGGACAATCTCTACGAAAATTTACCAGCCATTTTAAGTCAAGATTATCCTGCATATGAAGTGATTGTGGTAAATAATCAATCAATTGACGACAGTGGATGGATTTTAACTGCGTATGCACAACAATTTCCGAATTTACGTATTGTAGAATTAAGCAAAAATAAACACCTAAGACCAGGTAAGAAATTACCAATTACACTTGCTATTAAGGCAGCCAAATATGAACATTTCGTCCTGACCGATGCAGACTGTAGACCAGTGAATGACCAATGGATAAAACAAATGGCTAGTCAATATACAAAATCAAAACAAATTGTAATTGGCTATGCACCTTTCTTGAAAAATAAAGGATTTTTGAATCGGTTAATTCGCTTTGATACCGCATGGATTGGAGTAAATTATTTTTCTATGGCACTTGCGAAATTACCGTACATGGGCGTTGGAAGAAATTTGGCCTATACCAAAAGTGTTTTTCACTCTGTAAATGGATTCAAGTCTCATTATTCTGTTCCAACTGGTGATGACGTACTTTTTATTCAAGAAGCAGCAAAGAAATCAAATTATTCCATTCAACTAAATCCAGATTCTTTTTGCTACTCGCAAGCGCCTACAACATGGAGCAGATGGATGACACAAAAGACACGGCATTACGCTACATCAGGTAAATACCGCTTTATTAAGAAACTCTTGTTAGGAATATATCCGATATCACTGATTTTGATGTGGGTATCTTTTATTACTTTGCTGTTTAGTAAAGATTTCATTTTACTGAGTAGCAGTATATTTGGATTTAGTTTGCTATTAAAGTGGTGGTTGCAAGGACGTTGCCTATCTCAATTAAAAGAAAAAAGTTTTATTCGCTTTTTACCTTTTTGGGATTTATTTTACGCCTTATTGATGCCAATATTGTTTTACATATCAGAACGACAAAAGTACTACAGATGGTAGAGAACGAACATTTATCGGATAAAGCAAAACATGACCTCGTGTTAGTGGAAGCAGCACGCAAAGGAAATCAAGCTGCATATGCCGGTTTAATGGATCGATACCGTGATTCCATTTTCTTCATGATGTTGAAAATGGTCAAGAATTCTGATGATGCAGATGACCTAACGATAGAAGCTTTCGGTAAAGCATTTAGCCGCCTAGATCAGTATTCTCCAAGTTTTGCATTTAGTACTTGGCTGTTTAAAATTGCTTCTAACAACTGCATCGACTTCATTCGTAAAAAACGAATAGAGGTGACTTCCATTGACAAAGGAATGATGACCGAAGATGGTGATCGTTTGCGTATCGATGCAAGATCAACTGGATTAAATCCTGAAGAGACCATTATACACGGTCAGCGGATTATCCACATGCGCTTACTTGTGAGTAAACTCAAACCTAAATACAGAGAACTGGTCGAAAAACGCTATTTCGAGGAATTAAGTTACGAGGAAATAGCGGAGGAAATGAAACTGCCTCTAGGAACAGTGAAAGCACAACTTTTTCGCGCTCGAGATTTCTTGGCTGCCATGATGGACAAGACAAAAGATACAATTTAAGGGTCGTGGATATTATTTCTAATTATTTTCCGGAATTAAGTCCTGTTCAAATAGACCAATTTGCGCAACTTGAAAATTTGTATTCTTTCTGGAACGCGCAGATTAATGTAATTTCAAGAAAGGATACGGAAAACTTTTATACACACCATGTATTGCATTCACTCGGAATTGCAAAAGTATGCGCCTTTAAGCCAGGATCATCCATTCTTGACATCGGAACAGGCGGTGGTTTCCCAGGAATCCCTTTAGCTATTTTATTCCCTGAAACGACATTTGTGTTGGTTGATTCAATAGGAAAAAAAATCAAAGTTGTGAACGAAGTCGCACTTGCTTTAGGACTTACGAATGTCACTGCACATCATGCACGAGCCGAAGAAATCAAGGGAGATTTTGATTTCATCGTAAGCCGCGCTGTTACCCAAATGCCCTTATTTTTAAAATGGGTTAATGGGAAAGTAAAAAAGAAATCTGAACATGACTTAGTCAACGGAATCCTTTACCTAAAAGGCGGTGATTTAAGTGAGGAAATGAAACCCGTGAAGCACCTACATCGAGAATTTTTACTGTCCGATATTTTCGACGAGCCCTTTTTCGACACGAAAAAAGTAGTCTACGTAAAACTAAGATAACACTGGTGGGAACTCCAGGGTAAAAAGTGGAATGGGTACTGAAAATAATTGCTCCGTTTCTAAATTTTGAAACGTATAAAATCCACTCATTCGTCCTATTGGCATCCAAAATTCACAACCACTAACATATTCAAATCGCTCTCCTGACAAAATAATAGGTTGTTCACCTATAACACCTGGACCATCGACATGTTGTATGCCATAAATCAAGTGTTCGACCATCCAATGACGGTGTAATAATTGAATCGAATTGCTCCCCTTATTTTCGATGAATATTCGGTAGTTAAAGAAATATTGACTTTCATCAGGATTTGATAAGTCCTCACGAAACCACGTTTTCACATGAATATCAACAGTTGAAATGATTTTATTTCTCATAATGTCAGCACCTAACTAAACTATACCAAATGATACTAATGACCAACTATTATTTCTGGATCAAGCAATTAGAATAAGCCTTGATCGCACGTTTCTCACCAAATGAATCTACTAATTCATGTGTGGTTGCTTTAATTGACACAGCGTCAATTTCTACATTTAAAATTTCTGCAATTATTTCACACATCTCAGGAATGTGTGGATTAAGTTTCGGGCTTTCTAAAATCACCGTAGAATCAATATTCACCACATGAAATCCTTTATCATGAACAAGCTTAACCACCTCTTTTAATAGAATTTTTGAATCTATGCCTTTATATTTTGGATCCTTATCTGAAAAATGGAAACCTATGTCACGTAAATTAGCTGCTCCCAAGAGCGCATCACAAATTGCATGTAAAAGCACATCTGCATCTGAATGTCCAACAGCACCTAAATCTGATTCAATTTTTTTTCCACCAATGAAAAGGTCATAACCGACAGCTAAACGGTGAACATCTACACCAAATCCAGTCCGAATTTGCATGACTATATACCGCTTGGTGTTGAGCCTCCTGTTCGTCCCATATTCAATCTAAGCGTGAATCGGAGGGTATTCGCTAAGGGACTTTGTCTTCCACTAACAGAAGCTAAGTAGGAGAAATCTATTGAAAACATATTGTACTTCAAACTTGCTCCAAAGTTTAAAAATTGACGATTACCTTTATTTCTGTTCTCGTAGAACATTCCCGTTCTAAAAGCAAGTACATCATTGTACCACCATTCGATCCCAGCTGCAATATTAATTTCTGCTAATTCTTCTTTCAATTTAGTTCCTTTCACTATTTCATATGAACCATCGTTGTTTTGAATATAATCACCATTTGCGTCTTTAGCCACGACTCCTGGTGCATCATAAAAAGATTGCATGATTCCGTTGATAATTCCCACATCGCCGTTCATTCCTGACAGCATCGTGTAACTCCCGTTCACGTTATCATAAAACGCTGGAGTTGGGACAAGTAACTTTTGAAGATCAACCGCAAACGTAACTTTATTGTAGTCATCAAACTCAGCTTCAAAGGCGTTACCAATTTTCATGTTCATTGGGATAAAGTCTCGTTGCGATAGCTCCGAATAAGCAACCTTATTACCCAGGTTGTTCAATGTTGTAGCGAATGTATAGGTTCCGTCTGTATTGCCAATTTTAGCATCCTCATTACGATACGTAATGGAGAAATCCGCTCCACCAACGACTCCTGCTTTCGTGTTTACACCGCCAACAGTCAAGCCTCCAGTTAGATTCGAATAGGCAAACTTTCCATTGATTCCAATACTTAACTTTTTAGCCAAACGAAATGCATATGCTCCAGTCAACTCGAATTCATTCGGCTTGTCATCACGAAGAACATTACCACTTACATCCGTAAACGTAATTTCACCTAAACTAAAATAGCGTAAAGATCCTCCAATGGTGTGTATTTTATTGATGCGATAGTATCCAGCCAAATATGACAAACTAATATCATTGGTTAATTGACGTAACCAAGGAGTGTATGATAAACTTAATTCAGACTTCTCTTTTGCAAAACTCAGCATGGAGGTATTCCAATAAACAGAGGTTGAAGTTGGGCTCAAAGCCGTTCCTGCATCTCCCATTCCACCTGCCCTAGAATCCGGGGTAATAGCCATAAATGGCAATGCTGTGGTAATCGTATTTAATTGCAAATCATTATCCGTGACACCCGATCCTCCACCGTTTGGCTGAGCATAGACTTGAAGAGAAGAAAAACAGATTGATAAAAAGAATAAAACTTGCTTCATAAATAACAATACTTAATGGTTCGTAAATATACGAAAAACTAGGTTTTTTATTGTGGAATCACTTTAAAATAACCAATTTCTCTGTTTTTTCAGCAGTTTGGCCATCAATATTTTTAACTTTCAAGCGATAAACGTAAACTCCTTTTGCTAGTTGATCGCCAAAATCATCTTTTCCATCCCATTCGATTCCCTCAGAACGAAACCCCTGGGTTTTAACTTGTTGTTGAATTGTTTTTACAAGTCTACCGGATATCGTATAAATCTGAACTTGAACATCCAATTGATTGCACGATTGATTATGCTCGAACATAAATGAAGTTCGTGTTGTAAAAGGATTGGGGTAATTATAGACATGTTCCAACATCGGAACTTCTTTTTCTTGGACAATGAACTCCAGTTTTGCAGTTCCTGAATTATTGTTTACGTCCCAAACTTTCATTTCAAGCGTATGCTTACCAGGGGACAAACCTTGAAACTGATACCTTACCTCTCCGTTTTGATAATCGTTTAAATCTGCAGAATAAAAGTCATTCAGTACGAAGGGATTACTGGTTTCACCATCGAGTACCGCAACAATATCGTGTCCGATTCCATTACCAACTGTATTTATTCCATTCTCATCAAAAACTTTCGCGAACAAAACTGGATTGGCATCCGTAATGCTTCCAGATACAAAAGCTTCATCATTCATAAAGAGCTGAATCGTTGGTGCGACCAAGTCATTTAAACCATTCGGATTAATCCCGCCGATGATCAACATGGTATCAAAGCCTTGCGCATCAGTAATTGAACTATTTCCATAATAACTAATTTTACCTAAACCGTAATTCAAGGCAATGTCTTTTGGAACAATGAATTCAAAGTCGAAATATCCATTTACAATGCTTGCTTTTCCACGGTATATTTTATTTCGTTGCTGTTGAAAGCTAAGCACTTGAGGTGGGTCTTGACCTAACGTTTGTTGGGTTTTGAATTTATCGAAAATTGTTGGAGTCAAAACCCCGTTCCATGAATTCAATACTGCTCCATTCCAATCCTCCATGTGACCTTTGATTCGGACCTTACTTAAGGCATTTATGGTGTCAATTTGAACCTGAGGGCTAATTCCGTTGATACTATCTGTTACGATGCGGTACCTCGGAAGCGCGATGCGCAATGCTGGATCACCAATCAAGGTAAAACTTCGTTTGTTTCCACTGGAACCTGAATTATTTTTGGTTAACATAGCGATTTCACCAAATGTTTTTGGATTTCCAGTAGCATCCCTTTCGAAAACCTGTTGATAAAACGCATCGCCGGTTACTTCGTTTACCGTAATGAAAACGGCTCTAGTAGTTGTCATTAATGCAATCGAAGATCCCGTTGGATTGAGAAAGGCCCATTCACCTGCGGAAACTCTTTTTGGATCATCGTATCGTGTGAATTCACATGTGGCAGAAACGAATAGGTTTAATGCGTTTATGTTACTCCATGATTGTATTTGAGGAATGGTAACAATTCGTTCTTCTGCAAGACCAACCTCTCCACCGTGACCCACATAATTTATCATAACAATTCCGCGCTGTACTCTGTCTGTGATCGATTCAGCCAATGCGGGAAATCTTATACCTCCCGTGGAAACCACCATTGGAAAAGCGTCCATGTATAGCTTTTCACCATTCATTTCTCGGTGATTCAGTTTGACGTAATTATATTGAGGCTCAGCATTATCATCAATAAATTGATTCGAAGGATCATTATCGGCAATTTGCACAAATTTCAGGCGCCAATCACCAAATGTCGATGTCAGATCAGTTGATCCTAAACAACATGACGCATTATTCGGGAATAATTCAGATCCGTTTTTCAAGTAATGCTCAACCTTATCCACTTGTTGTTTCGCTTGCAAATTATCACTCACGATAAAACGTCCAACACCAATATCCATTAAATCAGTACTTAAAAATCCTTCGTTGTCACCAAGTATACCGAAATAGTCATCTGAAACTAATGCATTAATGTGGTCTTCGCTAAGCACAGCTTGATAAGTTGGGATGAAGTTATTATTGTTTGCTAGGCGATTTTTTGGGTCATACGTTCCATCGCCGAATAATAACAAATACTTTGGTTTTGTCGTTGGATCATTTTGAAGCGCGCGATCGTAGAACATTTTTGCAAACATTCGAATAGCGCTTGCATCCTGCATTCCAGAACTAAACTCGTTATATACTTGCATCACATCCACCACATGAACAGAAAGTCCCTCAGCACGATGTAAATCCGCTAATCTTTCTGCTTGTGAAAGAAAATCGGGATGGGATACAATTAAATAATCAGCTTGCGCTAGTCCATGTAGATTTTGATTGTTTACTGCTCCAATTCTATCAGGAGTAAAAAACGAAGTTCCATTTGAAGCAACAAATTCTTTCAAACCACCTTCAGATTTGAATGATTTTATATTTCCGTTAGAAGAGATATACATTCTTTTCGGTTCGTGTTTATTGGTGATATCCCAAACAAATCCGCCGGAGGATAATCCAGTAATTTCATAGGATACGAGTTGGGTTGGGTCAATATTTTTCACGCGAAATCCAAATTGAGTCCCGTAAAAAACCAATTTTCTTTTTGTATTTAAAATGATTCTATCCAAATAGGCTAGCGTTGTTGGAGATTGACGAGAAACAGTTAATTTCAAGGGAATTGTGGCGGGAGGATTATTCATAGAGAATTTGTATTCACCTCTTGAGTAATCCATGGAATTTATCGGTAAAATATTCGTAAACAAATTCTGACCATTTACGCTGGCTTTGATGGTATTTAATAAATTATTGTTGGGGCAATTAGCAGCAATATCGAGTTTAAAATCCAATTTTGCTGTGTCAAGGTTTGGAATGGAAAAATTGAAGGTTCTTTCTAATTCAACATCAAATAATTCACCGTACCACCTTTGACCTCCTTCAACTAAATTCACTAAATCAACTTCATAGCATTCTCTAAAATCATATGAACTGATTGTAGTATCTGCTGGAACATCATTCTGAACCGCATCCTGAATTCGAAGCGGAGCAACATTTGCATTGATATTGATGAAATAGGTGGAAATATCACTATATATATTACGAATCTGCAAGTACGGAAAAACGGTTTCACTACTAGACCAACGGTGAGGTCCCCAAGCGTGGAATAACACAAAATCATTGTCATTAAATACTCCATCGGATTCACCTTGAATGAATAGAGCATTCTCAGCTAAATCATCCGTTCTAGGAAGGTTGTTTTTTTCCGGAATTAATCCATCTCCATTTCCGTATATGTGTATGTGAGCGGGATTTAATCCTTCCGTATTTATCCCACAAGATTCCAAGAATGCTTTATCTATTTTGTAAATTCCATCTTTAGCGACGGAGATTTTATACCAAGAACCTGATCCAGGTTTCATAGCAGAATTTTGAACGAAATCTTTTTGATTGATACTAGGAAGCGGAACCAATTGATACGAAAACTGAACTACTCTCTCATATTTACCTTCATTGTTTCGAACAGGAACTAGGTGTATGACCGAAAAGGACTGCCCTGACTCATCTGTTACATTCGCTTCGAAATTGAAATCATTTGGGAGAGAAACATAGGAGTTTTTATAATAATTTACATCTGAACTTGGTATGGGTTCAGTTACAACATTTGAAATAACTACCTTTTGCTGAAGGGAGCTTGTCTTGTTTTTTTGAAAATAAAACGGGATACCATTATCAATCCCTTGACCTTCTATAAAATGTATCGGAAAAACTTTGCTGTCTTGCTCAAAACTATGAACTTTGGACCACTTCAATTCAATATTCACTATTTGAGTAATCGCATTGTGTGAACTTAAAAAAAAGAGTAGAAAAAAAATTATTCGGTTCATGTTTAAATATTTTTCAAAGTGAGTGTGGAAGAAAAACGTCAATTTATTTATTTTATTTGATTATTTATTCGATATTTGTAACCTTTAAAACCTAAACTACGTTAAGATTGTTCGTGCTAAAAACAAAGTTTGTGAAAACATTCGGAACTCTCGTCATTGCTTTAACAAATATTTTTGTTGTTTCAATGTCAAACACTGCTTGGACTCAGGATCCAACCTTTACACAATTCTATTCGAATCCTGTGTACCTCAATCCTGCACTCGCAGGTTCTAGCGGCTGCCCAAGAATTGCGCTAAATTACAGAAACCAATGGCCTCAACTCACAGGGAACTTTGTGACCTACAGTGCTGCTTTTGATACGTATGCAAAAAACATATCAGGAGGAATTGGTATTATTGCAATGCATGACCAACAAGGACAAGGTACCATTCAAACTTCGATGATTGGTGGAGTTTATTCTTACAATGCTAAATTATCTAGAAAAGTTTCTTTAATGTTTGGTGCTAGAGCTGCATATTTTCAGAAATTTTTGGACTGGGATAAATTAACCTTTGGTGACATGATTGATCCAAGAAGGGGCTTTATATATCAAACAGGCGATGTTATTCGTGGGAATGGACGTCATGGTTTCTTTGATGTTTCTGCAGGTACTGTGGTTTTCACAAAGAATTTTTATTGTGGACTTGCAGCACATCACTTAAACAGACCTGATGAATCCATGATATTAGGTGATTCAAGGCTTCCTATACGTTTAACGGGACACATGGGTGCAACGATTAAACTTGGCCAACGCGGTCGTTACTCAAGTAGCACCATGCTCATGCCGAATATTATTTATCAATACCAAAATGGGTTTCAAGAATTTAACATAGGTGCTTATTTGAGATACGAAAGCTTTACCATTGGAGCTTGGTACCGAAATAGAGATGCATTCATTTTGAGTCTTGGGATTAGCACAGAGAAATTTAGAGTTGGTTACAGTTACGATTTAACTGTTTCTAATTTAGGTGGTGTTTCAGGTGGTTCACATGAAATTTCAATGGGAATCAACCTAAAATGTAAGAAGAAACCAAAGAATTTTAGAAAAATTTCTTGTCCATCATTTTAAGTGTAACAAATAAATTAAAATAGATTATTATCGTTAATAAAACGCAAAGTAGAATATGAAGCGATTGATGAATAGATTTTTAGGAGTATCAGTAGTTGGACTATTGATACTTTCTTCTTGTTCTCCAGAAAGATCAAGTTCAACAGGTTGGGAGTATAATAATTTCAAAAATGGTGGATTTGAAAAAGTAGAAGAACGCGAGCAAGAGACTGGTCCTGGATTGGTCATGATAGAAGGCGGAACCTTCACCATGGGAAGAACAGAACAAGATGTTATGTCTGATTGGAACGCGCGAGCATCGCGTGTTACAGTTGCCTCTTTCTACATGGACAGAACGGAAGTAACAAACTTCCATTGGTTGGAATACATGTATTGGATGAAACGTGTTTACTACAAAACATACCCACATGTTTACAAAAAATGTTTACCTGATACACTTTCTTGGAGAACAGCTCTAGGATACCGTGAAAAATACGTGAATTACTACTTGCGTCACCCATCTTATGCCGACTATCCTGTTGTTGGGGTATCTTGGTTACAGGCAAACGATTTCTGTAAATGGAGAACGGACCGTGTGAATGAAGCAATTTTAGTGAGGGAAGGAGTATTAAACTGGCATTTTGCCGAAGATCGTGAAGCAAATATTGATGTTGGTGCAGGACATCTAAAAAAATCAAAAGATTGGGATAAATACAGTTCTGTACCTGAAAATTTGTTTAGCACTGAAAATTACCTGAATGGAAATTACACAAAAGAATCCAAAGGTGGTTATACCTTGAATAAAGGTACAAAGAGTATTGATAAACAATATATTGATAAGAACGGTGACGAATATTCTTTAAAAGGTGCTGCACCAAGAGATCCATATCAACTTGAAAACTTTGACCCAGTTTATGCTGATAAAGATGGAGGTTCAACAGGAGACCGACCTGTTAGAATGGAAGATGGAATGATCTTACCAAATTATCGCCTACCAACAGAAGCGGAATGGGAATTTGCAGCACTTGGCTTAATCGGCAACCTAGATGAAGGCTCTGAGAATATTAGTGACCGTCGTATTTACCCATGGGATGGTCATTATGTGCGTCAAAAAGAAGAACAGTTTGCTGGAGCCATTCAAGCGAATTTCATTCGTGGTAAAGGAGATTTAATGGGTATTTCAGGAAACTTAAATGACGGATCTGACATTACCGCAAAAGTTGATGACTATTGGCCAAATGATTTTGGCTTATATAACATGGGAGGTAACGTTTCGGAATGGGTAATGGATGTGTACCGACCAATGTCGAGTGAAGTAACGGAAGAATTTATGCCCTTTAGAGGTAACAAATTTCAAACTCAACTTCTAGTTCCTGAAGGTTTATATGACCGTCCGGTTAAAGCAAATGAAAACATCTACGATGTGCATGGAATGAAGGAGTTTGTAAACGAATTTGCGCGTGTAAAATACTTAGCATATGCAAATAAAAATTACAAACAAACTGCAGGATCGAATTTCCAATCCAATACCGCTCAAAGAAACGTGATGGAAGAAGGAGACACCCTCTATAACCGGGTGAAACGTATCGAGAAGGGTAGTAAAATCAGTGGCGCTGAAAAGACTTCTTTGGATTCCATGTTAACCATTATTCAAACACAATTGAAGAATAAGGACTTGAAAAACTTAGGTTTTACAGTTGATTCTTTAAATAAATTTATAAAGGTTAAGGCTCCATCAAGTGCTGATGTGAAACTAATCGAAGATGAATTAACGTTGCTTGCAAAGGGACCTGCGCCACTCGTGAACAACAATCCAATGAATTCACGCATTTTTTCAAAACAAGATCCGAGGGGTTACCAGTTCAATTCACCTTCAAGTTTCTACGTTTCCAACAATAAACAATTTAGTGTTCAAGAGACAAAACAATTTGGTTTCTTAGATACAATTAACATGTTCCTTGACACAGCTATTATACTTTATAATCAAGGTAAAACCGTTGCGTCTTCTGCTTATATTGAAAGGGTGTTTTTTAATTCCAAACTACCTGCTAATTTTAAAGATATCAATGGCAAAGATGATAAAAATTTAAACGAAATTCTCAATCTATCTTTCAAGGATAGAAATAAAGAAGATGAAAAAGATTTTGGTTATTATATAAATGTAGAGGGAACCATGGAACAGTTTGCCATTTTTGAAACAGAATCGATTAATTACAACTTTAATTCGTTCTTCTCAGACCCTGAAATATCGACGTGGTTAATAACGCTGCGCAATGGTTTAACAGAATTTGTTACTGAAACAAAAGGGAATCAACGTTGGAGAAATGTTACTGTAGAAGAAAACGCTGGCCGTTTGAATTACCGTAAAGATGACTATATTGATTATTTAGATGGTGATTTAGAATCATCAATCTACTATAAAAGCTCAAAACGAAAAGATGACATTAACAATGGAATCCGCGATTCAAAACAGGTAATGTACCAGAACCAACATGAAAATAGTGATCTAAACAATGAACCATTAAACGCTGGTGCTTCCGGTTGGCCTACAACATTGATTTCTGATAAATCAAGGGTTTACAAAGGAGGTTCATGGGCAGATCGTGTTTACTGGTTATCTTCTGGAAACAGAAGGTTCCTAGATGAAGATAAAGCTACGGCAACCATTGGTTTCCGCTGTGCGATGGATCGTGTCGGAAGTTCTAGACCGAAAAGTCCGAAAGAATAATTTAAAAAGCCCGAGCAATCGGGCTTTTTTTTTGCATTTTTGCAACATGGAAAGCTTATTCAATTTATTCTATGAATGCTCGGGTATTTCTACCGATAGTAGAAACATTACACCGAATTCTCTTTTTATCGCGCTAACAGGCGAACATTACAACGGGAATTTATTCGCAAGTAAGGCGATTGAATCAGGAGCAAGATATGCGATTGTTGATGACATACAATTTGCAAATAACACGCAAATCTTCCATGTTTCAAACTCACTAATTTTCCTTCAAAAACTGGCAAATTACCACAGGAACAAATTCGATATTCCAATCATAGGAATTACTGGAAGTAATGGGAAAACAAGTACCAAAGAACTTGTTAACGCGGTGCTTTCCAAAAAATTCAATACGCTTTGTACCATAGGAAATCTAAATAACCACATTGGTGTACCACTAACATTGCTTCGCTTAACTCAAGAACATGAAATTGGCATTATCGAAATGGGGGCGAATAAACCTGGAGATATTGCAGAATTATGCGATATAACTGAACCAACATATGGAATTATAACGAATATTGGAAAGGCTCATTTGGAAGGATTCATTGATTTCCAGGGTGTTCTTAAAACTAAAACAGAGTTATACAAAGCCATACAAAATAAAGCAGGTGTTCTTATCGCTTCAATGGATGATGAAATATTGATGGAAGCATGTAAAAAACATCCTCTTCCATTGATTACGTTCGGAAGTAATCCAAACGCATTAATTGTCGGCGAACTGAAATACCTTGATCCTTTTGTTCACTTCTCATGGCATAATCACACGTATTACTCTCCTATTTTAAATACACAAATTGTCGGGAAATATAATTTCAATAATTTTCTTGCAGCTATTTCATTCGGGAATATATTCGGTGTACCGGTTGAAGAGATTAATAAAGCAATAGAAGCTTATGTACCACAAAACAATCGGAGCCAAGTGACAAAGACAGCGCGTAACACCTTAATTATTGATTGTTACAATGCAAATCCATCCAGTATGAAATCTGCTTTAGAATCCTTTCATGAGATTCAAGGAGCAAATAAACTGGCAATCTTGGGAGACATGTTGGAATTAGGTAGCGAAAGTGTGAAAGAACATAAAATCATTTTGGATTATTGTGTGCAAAATGAAATACCCTTTATCACAATTGGACCCCTTTTCTTAGAACAAAATCCAACTGGGTTTTTAAATCACGAAGCGTTTCGAAATCAGGCCGAAAAAATGAACATTAATGGAAAAATAATTTTACTTAAAGGTTCAAGAGGAATTGCTTTAGAAAAGTTAATCGATTTGTTTTAAGAACCATACATCATTAAGAACGATTTTAAGAAAGGATCTAGTCCGCCATCCATTACAGCATCAACATCACTCGTTTCCGTTCCTGTACGGACATCCTTCACCAACTTATAGGGTTGCATCACGTAGTTTCGGATTTGACTCCCCCACTCTATTTTCTTTTTGCCCGCTTCAATTTCACTACGTTTCTCTAATCGTTCACGCAGTTCCAATTCGTATAATTGAGAACGCAATAATTGCATGGCTTTTTCTTTGTTCGCTAATTGAGACCGAGACTCTGAGTTTTCAATGATAATTCCGGAGGGAGCATGTCGTAAACGCACCGCAGTTTCGACCTTATTCACGTTTTGTCCACCGGCACCACCAGATCTAAAGGTTTCAAACGATACATCCGCCGGATTGATGTGGATATCGATGTTGTCATCCACCAATGGATAAACATAAACCGAAACGAATGAGGTGTGACGTTTCGCATTCGAATCAAACGGGGAAATACGCACCAATCGATGAACGCCATTTTCTCCTTTAAGGTAACCAAAGGCAAATTCACCTTCTAGTTCCAAGGTAACGGTTTTCACACCAGCGACGTCTCCTTCTTGGAAATTTAATTCGGTGATTTTATATCCTTTCTTTTGTCCCCACATGAGGTACATGCGCATGAGCATGGATGCCCAATCACAGCTTTCCGTTCCACCAGCACCAGCTGTTATTTGAAGAACAGCACTTAAGGCATCTTCTTCACCTGAAAGCATGTTTTTCAATTCTAATTCCTCAATTTCTGTTACGATTACTTGAAATTGCTCGTCCAATTCAGCTTCGGTTGACATTCCTTCTTTGACGAATTCCATGACCACTTCTAAATCAGACACGGCAGATTGAACACGATCAAAGGTATTTACCCAAAACTTTAATCCACGAATGGATTTCATCTGAATTTCTGCTTTCTTTGGATCATCCCAAAAAGAGGGGTCTTGCGTTTTTAGCTCTTCCTCTCTCATTTGCATTCGCTTCTCTTCGATTTTCAAGTAATTTTGAATGCCTTCAACGCGCTTCAATAAGTCTTTATACTGATCAATAGTCATGGTGCAAAGGTAATTATAAAGTCTTTCCCAAAGGCTTGAAACAAATGAACAAAA
>CANHMH010000050.1 GCA_947461635.1 Flavobacteriales bacterium
GATAAGTCTTGCGTCGTTACACCGTTATTCCATGCATAAATGTATGGTCCAGTCCCTCCACTTACCGTTAAGTTAATGAAACCATCGCTCAATCCCGTACAACTTACAGGACTTGTCGATTGAATCAAGGTTAAGGCGCTCAATGGTTGAGCAACATTCACCGTGTCTGCTAATAGACATCCATTCGCATCTTGAATAGTTACCGAATATTGTCCGCCTGTAATCGTTGTTAAATCTTGCGTCGTTGTGCCATTACTCCAACTATACGTATAACCCGGGACTCCTCCTGATACACTTAAATCAATGCTCCCTGTTGGTGTGCCAAAACACAAAGCAGAAGTTGGATACAAAGTCATTGATATGGCTGAACCTGGTTGATTGACAATCCCACTATAATTTGACGTACAGCCATTTAAGTCTGTGACAACAACAGAATATGTTCCGGCGGTTAGGTCATAAATATCTTGAGTTGTTTCGCCATTGTTCCACAAATATGAAAATATTGGTGTTCCACCTGTAATTGTTAAGTCAACAATTCCATTTGTATCACCGAGACATACGACATTGTATACTGTTCCCGCTATTGTTAATGGAAGTGCTGGCTGTGTTACGTTAAAACTCAAGAAAACACCACAACCCAAAACATCCTCGACATTTACATAATATTGTCCAGGAGAAAGATTTGTAACATCCTCTTCCACTGCTCCTGTTCCCCAATCAAATACATATCCTGGAAATCCGCCACTTGGACTAAGGTTAATATTCCCATCAGCTCCACCAAAACAATTGACGTTTCCAACAACAGCTGAAACAGCAACAGTATTTGATGGATCGAGAATTGGAACTAATAATTCCTCCGGACAACCATTGGAATCGAAAACGGTCACTTCATAATTACCATTTTGTAGTGCAGAAATATCTTGCGTAGTAGCTCCGTTGTTCCAACTATATGTGTATCCAGGTGTGCCACCCGAAACGGTGATATTTATTGATCCTGCAACAGAATCTAAACAATTTGCATTCGTATGAGTTTCTGTAATCACCGTTGATGACGTAGGTTCTGTAAGTGCCAAAGAAATCGTTTCTGTACAATTATTTGCATCGGTAACAACCACCGAATACGTTCCAGCAGGAAGCTGGGAAATATCTTCCGCTGTATTTCCATTCGACCATAAAAATGAGAATGGCGGAACACCACCTGAAACGACTAAATCAACTGATCCTGTTGAAGCAAATTGACATAAAATATTTTGACCTGAGATATTTAGAAATATTGGCACCGCCAAATTCTGAATGGTCACGGTTAGAGAATCCGCACAACCATTACCGTCCTCAACTTGAACTTCATAAGTGCCTCCAGGAACCGATAATTGGTCTTCAACAAAAACCAAGTTGTCCCAGAAGAAAGAGTATGGGGCTGTTCCACCAGTAGTTGTTAAGTCAATCGAACCAGGTCCAAAACAACCAGCGTCAGTGTGGGTTTCTGAAAGTGCAAGTGGATTTTGAGGTTGAGTCACAACAAAATTACCTGTTAAAAAACATTGATGATCATCAACAATATTCACTGAATAGTTGCCCGCTATAAGACTATTGATGTTTTGTGTTGTCTGAGTATTATTCCACAAAAAAGTATACCCTGGAGTCCCCCCAGAAACAGCAATATTCACCGCGCCATTTGAATTTCCATAACACCCAATCGGTGTAACAAGACCGGAGAAAGATAGAGGTGCTGTTGGCTGCTGAATCGTTGCTCCATAGGTAACTGTACAATTATTTGCATCTGTTACGAGCACAGAATAAAATCCGGTTGGTAAATTTGAAAGATCTTCTGAGGTTTGTGCAATGGACCAAGAATATTGATATCCAGGTGTGCCACCATTTACAGTTAAATTAATCGATCCAGTTGACTCGCCGTAACACAAAACATCTACTTGTGTATGAGAACAGGATAAAGGTTGATTTGGTTGAAGAACCGATGACGTGAGAGAGTCAACGCATCCATTTATATCTGCAACGTTTATTTCATATTGTCCAGCGACCAAGTTGTTAATCGATTGATTTACTTGACCATTTGACCAAAGGATTGAATATGGGAATACGCCACCAGTAATCGTAGCATTGACAGAACCATTATTGCCTCCATAACACAACACATTTTGAATAACCGAAGAAATCTGAATATCCAAAGGTTGATTCAATGTAATAGTAGAAACAGCTGAACATCCATTTGCATCCGTAACTGTTACTGAATAACTTCCCGCGCTCAAACCAGCAATAACGGAAGTTGTTTGACCAGTGGACCAAGCATACGAATATGGTGCAGTTCCGCCTGTTACTGTGGCGCTTACTGATCCGTCGGTGTAATTAAAGCATGAGATATTATAACCGTTATAATTAAATACACTCGCAGTGGAAACACTAAGTAAATTAGGTTGAGTAATCGAAAAAACTGTATCCGCTACACATGTGTTTCCGTCTTGAACGGTTAAATTATAATTACCCGGTGCTAAACCCGAAATACCATTAGTTGTATTCGATGTTGACCACAAATAAGTGATTGGATTTGCTCCTTGAGCACTAGTTAATATTGAACCATTTGCGGCGTTAAAACAGCTTACATTTGCTAAGTTTACTAACGAAACTATCGGTAATGGATTAACAACAATACTATTTGTTAAGTTGTTAAAAGTACACGATGAACCGTTAAATGAGATATCTAATTCATAAACTCCGGAATTTAACAAGCTAATATTTGAAACGGAAGGATTATGAATCGTTGAAGTAAATCCTTGTGGTCCTGTCCAAAAATAGTTCGCCCATTGAGAGTAAGCTGCACTTAACTGAATCGTATCACCTGGACATAATGGGTCGTTTACAGTAAAATCAACTGTAGGACAATTCGCTGTAGAAATTGTTAGTTCATTATTAGATGAAGTTGGACAACCAAATGCATCATATACATCTGAGGTTCCATTATTTGTTACAAGGTTTCCAGATAAATTCCCGGTTCCAAAAATATATGCTTTGTTTTCAAGTGTGCTGTCACATGAAAGAATTAAACAATCGGATGATACTTGAACACGAAAACGAATGGCGGTACTGTCAATTCCAGTTGGTGAATTGACCATTTGACCCCCAATTGTTGCATTCGCTCCAGTTCCAACCCTTGTTTTTATCACTCGATTCACGGCATCATACTCCGCTTGATCATCACCACTAACATCGGACTTAGCGCCAATAAATGGGCCATTTAAATAGCTGATGGAATTTGGGACATATGTGGTTCTAATATCTAAAGTATCCGTCATCAACGTATTTAATGAAATGTCCGATCCAATATTTTTTCCAATCACTGTATACTCAAGAATATCGCCAGGTAAAACCACTCCGCCGTTTAAATCATTTACATAAACTGTTGCTCTCAAGTCCGGTTCGTAGATGTCTATGGCAGATGTTAGAACGCGTGTTAAAATCGTTTCTGAGGATGTTGTCACACGAATATTGGCAGAAGAGGCGCCGTTATTTAAATAATTTTGAGCCGTGTTATTGGGTATATAAATAGTCGCATCATACCCAAGTGTATTATTATAGCTTGGATTTCGAAAAGGTGTGAGCACCCCATTATAGGCAATTGTACTGTTAAACATATCCGTTGTGCTATGCAAAACATCTGAAACTTGTACGTAATTTGAGCCAACACCGTTAAACAAAAGTTGGTCTCCAGTTTGAGACCTATCACCATCATACGCAATCACACCTAGTTCAAAATTTACCCCTCCGGACAAAGGAGTCAAAAACCCTGATATTGGAATAGTTACCGTATTTGATGCTGTTCCTTGGCTCACATTCGCTAATCCATCAAAAACAGTTAAATTCTTGTAGGATTCTGCGGTATTTTTGTACACAACTACGATTGACCAACCACCGAATAAATTGGTTGAATTTACTTGGTTAATTTGATCAGCAACCGTAAAACGAGCTTTTATTCCTGCTGATTGAACGATTGAAGTAATTTCTTTAAAACAAAAATAAGTAACGGCACCTGTGGTGTTGTTGATTGTTTGATCTGCTATTAACTGTTGGTAACTTCCGTTACCAACTTTTATTTTTATTTGACTACGGTTGGCGTAGTTCGTTGTAGAGGTGGTAATCTTTCCACCCCAATACAATCCCGCCCAAGAAATTTCAGAACAATTCGCAAGATTTAAACTATCACTAGACGACATGAAGGTGCTTGGATCACCGTCAATGTCAACATAACTCATCGTAAAATTATTGTTTTGAGCAGTTCCGGAGGGTGGTATTTGGACTTGACCACTTGTACAACTTGTTCCAGAATTACACGTTACCGATACATTCGAAACGAAACGAATACCCCCTTTTTGTTGAATTTGTTCTCTGATGGAAAATGGACTTACGACCTGAGAAAAAACGTGAAAAGAAAAGCTACCCAATATAAAAATCAAGGAGAAAAAGAGAACATGAAGCCTTAATCTAAAGTAACTTTTCAAATCATTCATAGCTTTTTGGAGAGTTTACAGCTTGATTATAACGAATTTGGAGGCAAAAGGTTGCCAAACATTAGATTACTTTTACATCTTTTACTTGTGCTGAATTAAAGAGGGATATTTCCGTGCTTCTTTTTTGGCAAAGTCTCTGCCTTTTTTTCCAACATTCGGAAGCCATTTATCAGTTTTTGACGCGTTTCATTGGGCAAAATAACATCATCAATGATCCCTCTTTCTGCTGCTCTGTATGGATTAGCAAACGTTTCAGCGTACTCTGCTTCTTTCTCTAACCATTTTTCTTGTGGATTCTCAGCCGAAGAGATCTCTCTTTTGAAAATAATTTCTGCAGCACCCTTTGCACCCATCACAGCGATTTCTGCAGTAGGCCAAGCAAAACTTAAATCAGCTCCAAGGCTTTTTGAATTCATCACACAATAAGCACCACCATAAGCTTTTCTCGTTATCACGGTGATTTTTGGAACCGTAGCTTCTGCAAATGCATAGAGTAGTTTAGCTCCATGGGTGATGATTCCACGCCATTCTTGATCTGTTCCAGGCAAGAATCCTGGCACATCTTCAATGACCAAAAGTGGAATATTGAAGGAATCACAAAAACGGACAAAACGCGCGCCTTTTCGCGAAGCATCAATGTCTAAAACTCCAGCCATTGCAGCAGGTTGATTAGCGATAATCCCAATTGTTTTTCCTTCCAAGCGAGCAAATCCAACGACAATATTCTTCGCGAAATCCTCTTGAACCTCTCTAAAACTCGTATCATCAATGATGCAATCAATGACTTTCTTGATGTCATACGGAGTATTCGTATTATCCGGAATGATTTTTTCTATGTTTGTTCCTTTGGACTTTGAAAATTCAAAAACACTTGGCTCAGGAGCAAGTTCGTATGAATTCTGTGGCAAATAAGTGATTAAATCACGGGCTTTTTTAATACACTCCATATCATTGGATGCCGTAAAATGATTCACCCCTGACTTTTCAGCGTGTGTTTTTGCACCTCCTAGATCTTCGGAAGTCACTTCTTCATGTGTCACCGTTTTTACGACATTTGGACCTGTGACGAACATGTACGAAGTTTCTTCCACCATGAAAATAAAATCTGTTAAGGCAGGAGAATAAACTGCTCCACCAGCACAAGGACCCATAATCAAGGAAAGTTGTGGCACCACTCCTGATGCTCTTGTATTTCGGAAGAAAATATCTGCGTATCCACTCAATGAAACAACCCCTTCTTGAATACGTGCTCCTCCAGAATCATTCATTCCCACGATAGGCGCGCCATTTTTCATAGCAAGGTCCATAATGCGACATATTTTTGCCGCTTGTGTTTCTGATAAAGAACCTCCTAAAACTGTAAAATCTTGAGAATAAACATAAACTAGGCGACCATGTACTGTACCAAAACCAGTGATTACACCATCTCCCGGGAATTTCTGTTTGTCCAAGCCAAAGTTGCTTGAACGGTGCTCCACAAATGCACCAATTTCATTGAATGAACCTTCATCAAGCAAAAGCAAAACACGCTCTCTTGCAGTAAGTTTTCCTTGTTGGTGTTGTTTTTCTATGCGTTCTTTTCCGCCTGCCTGAGCCAATTCTGCTCGTTTCTGAGCTAAAACTAAATTTCTATCCATATCTACTACTAAGTAGACAAATTTAAGGAAATTAACGCGGAAAAAAAGTGCTTAATTTATCGGTGAATAAGGTGATTGCTGTAAAGCCACTGAGAAGGACTAAAAAACTCACCGTTTCGCTGATTTCAACGAAAGTCAAAAAGAGAATCATGAATAGAAACAGCGTAAAATAAGCGCTTAACTGTGTCGTTTGAAAATACCAATGCTGAACATGCATTTCATCGGTAAAAAGTTTAGTATTCATTTTATACCGCAATCGTTCGGTGAATAAAACGATGGGTATTAGAATAAATCCTTGTGCAATACCCATGTCGTTGAACCAGAAAAAATCATTCATTTCCTTTATAAAATTAATTTTTGGGTTTAGCGTATAGACATAGAAATGAACAGCAACCACACAAAGCACAAACGATGATGCATGAATAACATACGATCTTGATGGATGTTTTACTCGCTGACGAATACTTTTCATTCGGATTAAGCCCGAGACTTCTTTTGATACTTGATCAAGTAGGAAAAAAAGGCAGATGAAATAGATGCTCCAATTCCAAAAAAAGAAACCTATAATCGGAATACCAATATCTCCAATGAGTGAACTTATCTTCTCCTGACGATTCATCGTTTATTCTTCAGAACAGCCACTCGTTCTTTCGTTAGTGCGTAATCTGGATCTATTTTCAACACTTTCGAGTAAGCAAAAAGTGCATTTGTAATGTCGTCTTTCGACTCATAGGCTAGTCCAAGGTTATGGTAAGAAGGAACATGTTCCTGATTCACTTTAATGGCTTTTTTATAATAATAAATTGCGGAATCCAACTGAGGTTTATCGAATTGGTAGATGCGGGCAATGTGAAAGAATGCATCCACATAAGTTGTATCAATCTTAGCCATTTTACGATATAAATTCAAGGCTTGGTTTGTCTCACCAAGATTTTCTTTTGCATAGGCTAGCGCATAAATAACTTCCGTGTTTTTTGGTTCCAATTGGTAAGCTGTTGTGTATTTTTCCATTCCCAATTTCGCATCGCCACTTAATTCATACAACACCGCCAAAGACAAATAAGCCATCGTGCATTTAGGGTCAATTTGAACCGCCGTTTCATAAGAAGAAATGGCCAATTTTAAATCTTGTTTCAGTCGGTAATTTGTACCCTTTAAAATGTAAGCGTCTCTATATCTTGGATTAATGCGCAAGGCTTTATTGATGTATATAAAGGAATTATCCATGTCCTCTAGCATTGTATACGTATTTGCCAAACCAATCAAGGCTTTAACATTTTTAGGATTTGCTTTAACGAGAGACTTATACATTAAATGTCCCCGCAACATATCATCTGCTGATCGCGACGGTTTATTAATAAGTGCTTCGGCATACAATACGCGCGTGTCAAACGAAACACTATCCAAGCGGTATGCTTTCGCAGCGATTTCTAATGCTTTTTGATACTGAACTTTTTCGATCAATTCGTTTCCTTTCTTCACCAGAAGCTCGACACTATCTGGATAAAGTGTTATTAAACTGTCAAGCGTCAGTTTTGACGTGTCGATCTTTTTTGATGTATCACCACAACCGAATAAGAGGGTTGCTAGTATTGCTGGAATAAGGATAAATAATGAACGCATAAACAAAAGTAAGGATTTTGAATTGGAATTAATCTTACCTACCTTTGTAAACGAATTTTTTACACATGAAGGTTAAACTACTTGGATTATTTATCGTCTTGATTTCCTTTTCTCAAGATCTTCTTGCGCAGGGATGTTCACAATGTAAACTCTTGGCTGAGCAAAATGCTAGTTTGGACGAAGATTCATTCGGATCAAATATCAATGGTGGAATTCTATACCTGATGGCTATCCCCTATTTACTATTGATGTTTTTATTTAGAAAACAGATCGTTGGGTTTATAAAAGGTTATTTCTCTAAAAAAGCCTAAGTCCAGCGAACGGTTATTTTTCCCATAGACTTTCCACTTTCCAGAAAATAGTGCGCTTCATTGATTTGGTCTAATTCATAGACACCACCAACGTGCGTTGTTAGCTCATTTTTTCTATATAATTCAGTGACTTCGTTCAAACAGTTTGCTATTATTTCAGGATGTGCGTCAGCGATCTTTAGCATATTCACACCTATCAAACTTTTTGACCTCATCATTAGCGCAATAGGTAAAATAAGCCCCATGTCGAAGAGGAATTTCAATTTAGAGAAAATGCCAAATTTTCCCCCAACCATTTGCGATCCACCGAAGAGAAATAAGCGGCCATTTGGACCAAGAAACTGCATGTCCTTTTTAATTGTATCGCCAGCAACTGGATTAAAGCTAGCGCTTAACAGATGAGTTCCAAGGAGCTTTTTAAGTTCAGCTTGATAGTCGCTTGTTTTATAATTAATGACATGGTCGGCGCCTAGATTTAGTGCTAATTCTCTTTTTTCCTCTGAACCGATTTTCGCATAAACGATGGCGCCCTTTCGCTTGGCCAATTGAATGAGTAGCGAGCCAACACCGCCCGCGGCGGCATGGATCAAGACGTGTTCATTTTTACGAATGGGGGAAATGAAATCAGACATATAATAAGCGGTAACACCTTGTGTTGACAAGGACATCGCTATCTCTGCAGGAAGGTCATCAATTTCAACAATGGCATTGACTTTTGTTTGAACGAGCTTTGCATATCCACCAAATCGAGAAAATGCTAAGACCCGTTTGCCAATCCATTCTTTAGGGCAGTTTATACCAACCTCCTTTACAATCCCAACCAATTCATAGCCCAAAACACAAGGTAATGGCGGTGCTTCTTTGTACAAACCATTTCTAGCCATAACGTCTGCATAATTCAATCCAAACGCTTCGCTTTCGATTCGTACCTCATCAGAAAGTAAATCAGGAAGTTGAACAATTCTCTTTTCAAAAGCCTTGGATGAAGGTCCAATTCGGCACAGGACAATTGCTTCCGTTTCCATATTTTAGAATCGGGCAGTAATTCCTCCCATGACTTGGAAAGGCTGAACTGGATAATTGTACCAGCGATTATAGCGCTGTGCAGCTAAATTGTTTAATTGTAAGAACGCGGATACTCTTGGGCTGTAGCGGTACTCCACACCTAGATTTATATCAACGATTGTTCCCAGCGAAACAAAGTACTGACCATTCTCTTCCTTCACACCTTCTCCCGCTGCATAAACAAGAGCGTTTCGCCCTGACTCAACTGTTCCATCTAAATTGATGAGGAATTTATCGTATAAATTGTATGAACCTCTAATTAAACACTGCAATTGAGGAAGATTCCAAGCGCGTGCTTGGTTGTACATTTCATAGGAATAAAAACGTGCGATACCATCAATTTTCAACTTTTCATTCATTTGGTAACTCAAAGAGCCTTCAATGGTCGTTAAATTGAGCGTGTCGTAAATCACATTGAATTGATTTCGATAGACGCCAAATGTATCCGTAACAAATAGTGCTTTATTTTCAATGTGCGCAAAACTTGCACCGATATTAAAACTCATTCGTTTGCTTAATGTTCCTTTAAATCCACCGTAAATATCGAACGGATTGTGTTCATTCAACAGTTGTTGATTGACACGAATAAACGGATTTTGCGCTGTTAAACTTTGAATGGTATTTTGTTTCAATCCACCTTTGATTCCTAAGTAAGGGATAAAGACATCTTTAAACATAGAATACTTAAATTCAGCATGAGGATATAAATAAACCATGTTACCTTCCGGGCGAAGATCAGCTGTAATGCCAACCCCAATTTCGATTTTCAGTCGATTGTCAAGCATCTGAGTCCAAACACCTGGTTTGAAATCTAAAATCGTATTCTGACTTGCAATTCCCGTGTCACCGACAGACATAACAGAGTCTAAAATACCGTATTTGTATGCATTATACCTCACTCCAATGTCCCCATAAAATCGTTCATTTCGGTTATTATACCATAGTCTTGATTTAAAATTAAGGTGGTTTTCTTGAGCTCTCCAATCAGCAAGGGAATCCGAGATTTTTCTTGTTTGAAAATTGGTGTAGTCTGTTTTAATCTTGAAATTTAAACGGGCACTGTCCCCACGATTCGCGACATATTCAGCGGCGCCATTATATATTTGAAAACGTTGGGCTATTGAATCTTTTGAAAGGCTATCATTTGGAACTCCATAATAATGAAAACCATTGTTTTGGTAATTAAATTCCCCGGCGAGATTATAATTTCTTTCATTAATCTTTCCAAACACCGTTCCGCTCGTTCGGTCATATTGTGCCGGAGCGTAGGCTACCTGTTCCCTGTTTTTTATGTCACCGAATGAACTTAAATGCTTTACATTGGCACCGTACTCATAGGCTCTTGACCTCGTAGAATTAAAATACAATTCTCCTAAAGGCATGATGGTTGATCCAATTCCTACTTTGGCATAAAATGGATACAACTGTTTTAAATTCTCCTTTGTTTCTACCGTTGCCGCCTCAATCGTATCCAAAGAAATCTTTGTCGGAACTTGAAACAACAATAATGGGTATGCTTTAACCTGTGTAGCTTTTACCGTATCGATGATTTTTGGATGAGCCAAAATGCGAAAGGCAGGTTCCACCGTTCTGTTTGTTCTCATGTCAAAAACGATATCGTTTTGAGCCCAAATTCCAGAAACGAATACCAGCGCAATTAGTGTGAGTGCGTATTTCATGTTCTTAATTTTCATTGATTTCGATTTTCATTTCTGGTTCCTTTTCTTCTGTTGCGGGTGGATTTTTAAGTTGCATTAACTCGTCCCAAAGATCATTTGCCTCTGACTGAATGCCATCATTTGATTCCGGATAGAAGTCAATTACTGATTTCAAGGTCTGTTCAGCTTGGAAAAGATCATCATTCAACATGTGAATTCTCGTTTGCAGCATCAGTCCTTTTGCAACCCAGAAATTATAGCTAGGTTTCATTTTTACAAGGGCTTTAATTTCTGTTTCAGCAGTTCCTAATTCTTTGTTCTTAAAATAAATATCAGCAAGTAAGTACTTCGCTTCCGAGCCCATCGCAGTTGTTGTATTTTTCACCAACCATTCAAGGGAAGGTTTCGCCAAATTGTACTCTTTCAGGTAATAGTTTGAAAGTCCTATTGAATACTCTGCTTCTACTTTAATTTGAGGGGTGATGGCAGCGTTTTCTAAAACAAACTTGGCATTCACAATGGAATTTGCGTATTCCTCCGTTAAAAAGGCGCAACGCATTTGACCTAGTTTAGACTGAAAAGTGGTTGTTGGTTTTGAAGCTAATTCATCTAGTTTTTTATAATACGAATTAGCTTTACTGTATTCTTTCTTACCATAATAGTACCCTGCCAACTTCGATGCTGCGAATTCTGAATAAGCTGTTGTTGGTGTTTCTATGAATTTCTCAAAATAATTCATTGCATTGACCGAATCTTTTATTTTGAGGTAGCTATTCCCTAAATAAAAGTAAGTTTCATTTACGAATCTTCCATTTGGAAATTTGGTGAGGTAAATTTCGAAATTGGGAGCCGCTTCAGCATAATTACTGTCTAGGTAACTATTCCATGCTGGAGAATAGAACATGTTTTCTTTCTCCTCTTTAGAAATATTTGCACATGGATATTGATCCGCAGTAGCTGATGCCAATTCTGGATTTTTCTGTGCATTATACACATCAATTAAGGCCTTCACTACTTTTTCACACACTTCACGTTGCTGTTCAAATTCAGCAAGAATGCTTTTGTATGCAGATTCAGCTTTGATGTAGTCCCATTTTTTATAATAAGCATCCGCCATGTCAAGACGGACATCCAACACATAAGTTGACGTTGGATATTCTTTTAGGAAATTTTCGTAAGCGATTAGTGCTTCATCAAAATCTCTTTCGGACATATAAGTTCTTCCTAATTCATACGAAGCATTCATTCGGTACTTCGATTTCTTAAAATTCGTTAAGAGCTCATTCAAGGTTTTGATTTTATCTTCTGGTTGCGCATTGTATCCATAAGCTTTTGCCAAGTAATACATCGCCTTATCATTCAACCCTGAATTAAGTGCTAATGCATCTTTGTAAAATTGAACGGCCAATAAATTTTGACGTGTCAAGTAATAAGAATCTGCCACACGGAACGTCGCGTCTAAGACCTTATTTTTATCTTTTGGAGCAAATTGAAGGTATGTTCGAAAGGATTCTATCGATTGGTCATATGCCTCTTGGTCCAGGTACGCATACCCAATGTTGTAATACGCATCAATTTTTTCTGGCAATGAGTTTGACGCAGGGGAAGAAATGAACTCACGGTACATCGAAATAGCTTCTTTTAATTCCTTCTTACGGAAATAAACATCTGCTACCCAATAACGAGCCAAGGCCACCATTTGCGGATCAATTGGGTATTTTTCCACCAATTTGAATGCGTCCATTGCATCATTATATTCATTCTTTTGAAATAACTCTACTCCATAATTAAATGCTACTGTTTGATAAACGGATTTTAATTTTGCGTCCATCGACGGAAGTTTATCCAAACTTTCAATAGCCTTCGCATAATTACTCGTTGTGGTATATACATTCACCAAGTATTGAAAAACGTCAGATTTACGTTTGGTATTTGGGTAACGAGAGAGGTAGTTTTCAAAAGCGCGAACAGACTCATCGTATGGATTTATGTCCACTTTAAAAGAAATCACTGCAAATTGATACAATGCATCTTCTTGAATGTTTTCAAGACTTTTCATTTCAGATGCACGTTCAAAGGCACTTCTTGCAGGAAGTAATTTTTCAGCCTTTAAGTAAGCATCGCCGATTTGGTACATGGCGATATGACCCAAACTGTCATCTACACGCGTCACTTTATCAAAGTTCTTGATTGCTTTTTCGAACTGATTCGTTTTATAGTAAGAGAATCCAAGTTCATAAAAATCATCTCTCGTTCCTTTTGATTTCGCATGGTATTTCTCTAAAAAGCCAATTGCTTCTTTATATTGTGCTAACTGATAGTAAGCATCTCCAATAATGTGCTGAATGTCCGCTTCATTGTTTACAAAGGTGCAACTCAAAACAGTTGGTGCGAAATCGATCACCTCTTGGAATTTCCCCTGTTTGTGGAGAATTTGAGCAATATAATAAGGAACTACACCACAAAAAGTAGAATCAGTTTTTAGTTTTTGAAAGCCCTCTAACGCCACTTGTAATGCATTCTTCGTATAGCTTATATGAGAATAAAAATACAAGCTTGGTTTCGCATATTGTGTGCTACCATCTTTCACATCTCTAAATGCATCATAAGAGGCTTCTAAATCACCCATTTGGAATGCGGAATACCCCATTTTGAATAGAACTTCTTCTTTTTCATCTGATTCTACCTCTCGGACCGGCACTTTTGCATAAGCTAATTGAGCAGATTCAAAATCTTCATTTTGAAAGTGGTAATTACCAATTTTAAGTGCAATTCGGTTTTTGTAGATGTTATCAGGATACGCTTTCACAAATGCCTCCAGAAGTGGAATAGCATCATTGTTATGCAACTCCAACGCAGAAATCCCTTCAAAATAATACGCTTTTACTAAAAAAGGGTCATTGGAATTTCTTTTAGCATCAATACTGGAGCCTATAAAAGAGCGGAACTCTTGTTTAGCTGCACCGTATTGGGCTTTTTCAAACAATTCTTCTCCTCGGAAGTAAGAAGCATTTTCACCGGCATATTTAGCCGATTCTTGTGCCCAAAACTGAATGGGTAGCAAGAATGCAAAGACGAGATGGCGTAAGTTACGATTCATAGAATGTAAAATTACAATTGGACAAGTGTGGGAATGATGGAGTATTCAAAAGTTTTAAACCTGAAAGTGTTAAGATATTATCGCACGCGGAATTAAAAGGTTACGCCAAAATCAGCACATTTGTCTTAAATTCAAGATTGTGTCAAAAGTAATTACCCTCGCAAATGCCCAAATCTATCAACAAGAACAGCTGATAGTGAAGAACGTATGGTTCGATTTGGAAGAAACTGAATTCGCTTATTTAATTGGAAAAACAGGCAGCGGAAAAAGTAGTTTACTCAAAACGCTCTATGGAGAACTCCCTTTGAAAGAAGGTGAAGGACACGTTTCTGAATACAATTTAAAGCGTATTACAAAGAAGGAAATTCCATTTTTGAGACGAAAAATAGGAATTGTATTTCAAGATTTTCAACTTCTTCCGGATCGCACTGTGATCGATAACCTTGCCTTTGTACTAGGAGCTACTGGCTGGAAGGATAAGGAACTCATTCGGAAACGTGCATTGAGTTGTTTACAGTTGGTTGGAATCGAACAAAAAGCAAACAACTTCCCACATACGTTATCAGGAGGAGAACAACAACGGGTTTCTATTGCACGTGCATTATTAAATCAACCTTCCCTTATTCTAGCGGATGAGCCAACAGGAAATTTAGATCCTGAAACATC
>CANHMH010000051.1 GCA_947461635.1 Flavobacteriales bacterium
GCGGAAAGAAGCGGCCAACATAAAGAATGTAACAAGCAAGAATGCCAAGTCCACCATAGGCGTCATGTCTATGGACGGAGAACTTTTAGGTATTTTTAATTTAGGCATTGCTTGTTCCTTTAAATGTTAGACCAACAATTAGTTTGTTGAAGAGAAGTCTTGAACAATCGTGAAGCTTGCTTCGTCGATGCTGTAAGTCATTGTATCAATCTTCGTTGAGAAGAAGTTATACAAGATGATTGCCAACGTAGAAGCGGTAATACCGAATGCCGTGTTGATCAAGGCCTCAGAGATACCTGTTGCAAGTGCAGCTGTATCTGGCGAACCTTTTGACATCGCAGCAAATGAACGAATCATCCCTAGTACTGTTCCGATCAAACCAATTAAGGTTGCAACAGAAGCACTTGTAGAAAGAACCGCTAAGTTTTTAGAAAGCATTGGCAATTCTAATGAAGTAGCTTCTTCTAATTCTTTTTTCAAAGACTCTAATTTTTGCTCTTTTGTTAAACTTGCGTCACCACTGATGTGTTCGTACTTCTCAAGTCCAGCACGTACAACGTTTGCCAATGAACCTTTTTGTTTGTCACATTGTGCGATTGCTGCTTTGAAATCTTTTTTATCCATGTGTCCTTTAATAGACGCGATGAATTTATCTGTATTTCCTTTTCCATTTGCCATAAGCAACGTAACAAGACGTTCGATAGAGAAAATGATAATGATTAAGTTAATTGCTACTAGAATTGGAACGATGAATCCACCTTTGTAGATTACTCCATACAAATTCCCTTCCATTGGTTCACCTGTTGGATCGTTGTCAACGAAGTTACTTGGGTCCCCAAAAACTTTACTGTAAATCAATGCTCCTGCTACTAATGCAATAGCAATAGCGAGAAACGAAACGATTGCTGAAAATCCTCCTGCCGTCTTTTTGTTTTTGTTCATGATAAATAGATTTTAGTGTTTCTAATTTTTAAATTTTTCGAATGCCAAATATATAAAACTTTTGTTACTTCCTAAACTATCCTTTGGACAGAAAGTTTGGTTATTCCTTCATTTTATTCATTTTTTAACACGATTTCACTTATTCAGATGCTTTAACGCGGAAAATCCATAATTCTAACCTGAAAAACTTAACAGAATCTTAACCTTTCTGGTATTGTTTGGATTTGAATTCGTTGGAAATCAAAAAAGCCCCAACGAATATGTCGGGGCTTTTTATCAGAGGTCTCAAGCAGATTCGAACTGCTGTAGACGGTTTTGCAGACCGGTGCCTAACCGCTCGGCCATGAGACCATCAGGGTTGCAAAAATATGAAAATTCTGCTAATTCAAGCAAATTAATCCAATTTCATTATCTTTTTTGACAACAATTTATTCCCAATTCTAGCAGATACATAGAAAAGTCCGTTTGACACCTGCTCTCCTTGGTCATTGTTTCCATCCCAGTACAAGTCTTGAACACCATTCAGATTGGTCAGTTTTCGAATTAACTCTCCCGAAGCTGAATATAGGTAAACTTGATCATTCATACCTAGTTGTTCTGGTAAATGAATGTCACAGCCTTTGTTGAATGGATTTGGAAAAACTTGAATGGAACCTGATTCATTAGGGAGATAGTCTTCAACACTTGCATTAACGAATTGATTCAAGTCATAGGTTTCATCACCGTTTTGATAGGGCATGTAGTGAAAGTAAACGAGAAACATTTCATCCGTGGTGTTAAATCCGCTATAGACGTTTTGAGGTGGGTTATTCGGGTTGTTTAGATTATTGACCGTATTATCAAATGTCGCTTCTCCCTTTAGTTTGTAGCCGGTCGGTACTTTCTGTATGTTTTGAAAAAAATAAAAATCTTGCCACATGAAATCCCATTTAGGCACATTGATGAACGGAATGGTATCCAAGTTTGGTTTGAAAGCATAGGCTTTGATGTCCTTTCCGATTAAATGCATGTGCGGGAACACGGAAAGAATGGAGTAATTGGATGGAAGTCCTACGCCACTCGGTGGGAATTGAGCTGTCAAAGACGTTTCTTGATTGGCGGGCAGCGAAAAATTATTATTCGCTATGAGTGGTCCAGCGGAGATTTGCCGAACTCCAGTAGTTCCAACGGGATAAAAATGGATGATAACCTTGGTACTGTCAAAAGCCCCGTAGCTTCCCATCGGATAGTGCATGGCGAAGTAAATACTTGAACCTGGACCAATGTCAATTCCTAATTTGAGTGGATCAACCGATGGCAAGATCATGGGTGTTGCACCGGGTGTGTATCCGGTGATCAATTTTGTTGATGCGTTGCTCGGACTCGCACAATTACCATCGAGCGTATCTGTGCTTTCCACACTTGTTGGATCGACAAATACTAAAGCATGGTGTACAATCTCACGATTTCCAGGGATCACTTCTACCGCTTTAATAATTCTGTTTTGTGTCAGATTGGTTGGAATGGCAAAACAAACGTAATCATCATGAGATATCGCCTTACTCATATAAGTCGGAATCTGAACAGTTAAATCGCCATTCCCTAGAAATGAACTGCTTGAATAAACGGGTGGGGGTGGAGTACTTGCCGCATTTCCTTCTGGAAAACCTTGGTCCAACCAAGTTAATATGGTAGATTTCTCCGTCGCACTTAAGGAACGATTGTGTAAATATTGTTGGTAGTTATTATCTGGTGGCCATGGTGGCATTTCATTGGTGTTGATGCATTGATAAACCAGCGATGCCATTGGACTCACATCATTAAAAGTCATGAGTGAAAGGGGAGCGGCACCACCCGGATGATGGCATTTCGTACACTTGTTGTAGAAAATTTGCGCTACTTCACCGCTCCATGTTTGGGCGGATACATTCGTGAAAATGTAAAAAGTAAAACTGAGTAGAAAACTAATTTTTTTCATAGCAGACATTAATGTTGAATGATAAATGGTCTCATTAATTCTTGACCGTTCGATAAACGTAGGGAAACAAAATAGGTTCCGTTTGGTAACATACTAAAATCAAATTCTTCTTGCTGAACTGTTTCCATCAAAAGATGTTTTTTCCCCAACAAGTCTAATACCTGTAAACGTTCAATTTGAGCGCCGTCCACGGAAATGTAAAGGTATCCCTTGCTCGGATTTGGATACACGTTCAAAGACAATTCATACTCAGTTAAGCCAGATGATGAGCAAACTTCGTTGACAGGACTTCCGTCACAGTAATTAATCGCGTAAAGGTTTGCTGTTTGAAGTGGATTATTCGCGGGTTGAAGAGCTGTTTCAGTACAACCCATTTGTTTGACTAAAAAGTCACGAACGAAGCGAATACTTGTATCCATATAGGCGGTATTGGCTAAGTAAGGAACATGTGGTGCCCCTGGAAATGTGTAAAATTGATTTTCAACGCCAACGGCACATGCGCGTTCGTGCAACATGCGACTTCCGTCTAAGTACATTAAAGGAGTCCCGGGATTCACAACTCCTCGGTTGTATTTGACTGTTCCGTCTGCTGTTCCATGGAAGGAACAAAGAGGAACATCACCAGCTTCTAACCAACTATAGCGCGCTAATGCACCACAACCGTTAATCACAGCATGTACTTTTGTCGAATAACCAGGATTCCCACTGTTTCCTTCTAATCCACCAAGGGTATTGATGGCACTTGCATTTAGGTAATCGGAAATTTCACACGGGTCATTCAAGTAAGCGACGTGCAATGCAGTTATTGCTCCCGCAGAACTTCCACCAATGAAGATATGGTTTGTATCTACTTTATAAAGGTTTGTCGTTTGACAATCCTTGTAGAAATAACGAATGGCTCCTTTTAAATCTTGTACAGCACGAACGACCGCTTTCACTGCATTTGCTGAATCAAAGGGAAAGAAGCCAAGACGGTAATCGATGCTGGCACATACATAGCCTTTTTTAGCAAAACTTTCAGACCACGTTTTAACGTCATTGTCTGTTTTTGATCCACCAATAAAACTACCACCGTGTACCCAAATAATTAATGGTCGAGCAAGTTCAGTATCGCCTGTAGGCTCATAAAAGTCAAGTTTCAATTGGTTGTTTGCGCCACTCCAAGTATTGTTTTGACCGTAGATGACATCACTTGTCAGTGTGAAGTTGGTAAAAACATCATTCGCGTATCTTCCACTGCTGCACGGCGATTGGGCATAAGTTGTTAAGCTGATTAACATTGTTAAAACGAAGGTAATTTTTTTCATAGTTACAGGTTTGATTAAGGGAAGCGCACTCCGTCGAATTTGTTGGCGTTCACTTCCGGGATTGTTGAATGGTATTTCTGGTTAATGGCTTTGATGAATGCATTCGCAAAATGAGCATTTCCACGTGGGTTTAAGTAAATACCATCTAGTGAGTACGCTCCTCCGGAAACGAATTTCGCACTCATGCTCACCCCATTATAGGTGAATCCATCTGCTAAGTTTGAAACAAATTGATCCGTGTTTACTAATGCTAAATTGTATGTTTGAGCGATTTGACGAATGAAATTATTATAGGATTGAATTTTCCCTCTTAACATGGACAATTCGTTGGCATCCAAAACGAATTCATCTCGAATAGGAAAAAGAACGCCCATTTGATTACATTTAACAGAATCTAAAGGTAAGCTTAGAAGTAATAATTCGGAAGATTGAATCTGACGGACAGCGAACATATTCGCGCTTGAATCGACCATCATGAATGGATTTGCTCCCAGCTGAAAGTAAAATCCAAGTGGATTATAGATGTTGTTTAAGGTTCCTACATTACTATTGTCAAGAGTTAATCCGTTCCACGGAATTGTCGTGAAATAAGGCATTTGACTAACATCGGGGATTGTTGCTATTGCACCTTTCGCTCCATTTGCGGTTAAATTCTGAACGACTTGCTCATAGTTTTGTTGAAATAGAAGATCTGAAGGTAGGGTTTCATGGGTCCCGCCGGATTTTGCATAATCCAAGACGTCCTCCAATCCGATGTACAATTGAAAAAACGTGGCGTTTTGCGCTAGTAATTCATCCAATAAACTGGTGTTTGGAGTAGCACACATACGGTTGTAAAATGCATTTGTTCCCGCCAAGCTTGTATTGGTAAATTGATTTAGTTTAAGTCCAGGAATTCCAAAAACCGTAAATGGACTATTTGCGTTATAACAGGATTGACTGATACTGCTTAAATCTCCAATGCTCGCATCTCGGATGGGTGATAAAGAAACGTTTCCTTGACAATCGGTTTTATATCCCAAATGTAGAGGTGCGAGTCCAGTGGTACTGATTCCGATGGACGCACTATTGATCCAAGGAATATTCGCTGGATTGGAACCGATTAATTCAAATTGTGCTGCTAGAATGTTCGCTAACGAATTTTTTTGTCCTTCGTTTTTAAGGCCGTCGTTCATGTATCCACCCATTTGTCCATCACCAATGTAAACGACTTTTGTTACATCAAGTTCCCCTTTCGATGGAAGTTGGCTCTTCACTTTTGGTTCGCAGGAAAGCAAAGCCAATGTGGCAAAAACAGCTAGAAGTAAGAAGGGCTGTTTATTCATTACCATCGATAGTTTAATGAAATGCCGGGAGCGAATGCCATAGTTGTAAAAGTTCCATTCAACTGTGTTTCCAAGTTCTTATCCGTTCGTTGCATACGCGTTGCATAAAGTGAAGCATCGATTGAAAAATGATGGTTGGCAGTAAAACTGAATCCACATGTTCCGTAAAGACGATTTGCATCGGGTGTTTCCGGAGTCACATATCCTGATTGAACAGGGGTGAAGCCAAATCCACCGCCAAGTCGGAATGTCCATTTTTTTGTTGCGGTATATGCTGCCCCGCCCCGGAATGCACAAATGCTTTTGTAGTTTCGAGCAGATTTTGTATCACCTAACGCACTAGTATTTTGGGCGTAATCAAAAGCCAATGTGTCATATACTTTCCAGTTTACACGGTTAATATCTAAAACGAAACTCCATTTAGCGTTTGGAGTAAAACAAAGACCTAGCGTAAGTACACTCGGTAAAGGTAGTTGACTAGAGAATGTTCCATTTGGAAAACTTGAGACTAAAGCACTTGGAACTGTGAAGCTGGCATTTCCATTATTCACGGACATGTTTACTTTTGATCGGTATGATAAGCCCATTGAAAATTTATGATTAACATGGTAAAGTATACCGCCATTGTATCCGAAACCAATCGCTTTCCCAGCTAATTCGGCATGTCCAAATTGTCCAAGGCTATCTTGAATGGGAATGTCTTTTTGTAAATTAACGCTTCCATTACTCAAAACAAATCCAGCGCCTAATCCAAAACGTTCACTGATTCGATAGGAAAAAGTTGGCTGAAAAAAAATGGCTTTTAAAGAAAGGCGTGTTAGGGCAAAACGACCAATCCAATTTGGATCCCACTGAACGGTACTTCCAAAAGGTGTATATACTGCCAATCCTATGGAAAGCGGTTCCAATGATTTTTTGAAGTGATAAAGTCCATATGCAGAAAAGGGCGTTCCGACAGGATTTTGGGTCCGAAAACTCGTTTGTGTTGTAGAATCAGTATAGAGGACATGTGCAAAAATGGTTGTTCCAGCAAGGTTTACTTCTGATTTATTGGCAAATGCACTCGCTCCAGGATTAAAAAATAAACTGGAAGCGTCCAAATTCAATGCCGCACCCGCACAACCCATTCCTTGTTGTTTTTGACCTTGAAAATTGACTTGAAACCCTTGTCCGTATGAGAAGACTCCAACTTGAAGTCCAAAGAAAAGAAAGATGATTTTAATGAAAGAGTTCACAATTTAAGCTTGGGTTGTTCCAAATATATTAAATTTAGTCGAACAAAACTTAATCCATTCAAATGAAACAACTTACAATTTGTCTATTCGCATTGAGCTTATTTAAAAGCACAGCACTCTTTTCACAGAATAAACCTGCGTATGTAATTTTTACTTCCAACGGAAAAAAAACCAATTTCGAAAAGTTAGCTGAGGCAAGCGAGGACAAGGATTTAATTCTATTTGGGGAGTTTCATGACAATCCGATTTCACATTGGTTGCAATTGGAATTAACAAAGGAAATCTATGAAGAAGTGGGTTCAAATTTACAATTGGGATTCGAAATGTTTGAGCAAGACCAACAAGAGCTATTGAGTCAATATATGCAGGGTAGTTTAACAGCAAAACAGTTCAAGGATACAATGCGACTTTGGCCAAATTACGAAACGGATTATGCACCAATTGTCGACTTTGCGAAAAAAAACAAGTTGTTTTGTGTTGCGTCAAATGTCCAACGAAAATATGCGTCATTATTGTTTAAGAAAGGCAGAAAGGCTCTAGACACTTTGAGTTTGACAATCAAAACGCAAATGGCTCCGATTGATTTCATTGTGGACACCACGCTTTCTCAATACAAAGAAGTTTTTTCGATGGGTGGACATATGGGCGTAAACATGGGAATGAACATGGTGGAGTCACAAGCGTTCAAGGACGCTACGATGGCACAATTTATTATGGCTAATCCAGGAAGAAAAGAAGGAACTGTTCATTTACATTTTAATGGCGCTTTTCATTCTGATTTTTACCAGGGAATCCTTTGGTATGTTCAGCAAAAACAGCCAAGTATTCGCGTGTTAACCATTTCAACTGTGACGCAAGATGATGTCCGAAAATTGGACAAAGAACATATCGGACGGGCAGATTTTATTATTTGCGTTCCGGAGTCTATGACTAGAACACATTAAGAATTTCTCGATATGGAGGTAACTTTTGCTGTAATAGTTCCTTGAATTGTTTGCGTTTCTATTTCAGTGTCAACTTCAATTAGTGCGTTTCCATCAATTGCTTTCCCCTTGACTCGTGTAATGCTATAGCCACGTTTGAGTACATGAATGGGGTCTAGAAACTGTACTTTTTCTTCTATTTGCTGAATTTTTTGCACTTCCTTCTCGAGGAAAAACTGCACTTGAGGCTTCAAACGTGTTTCTTTGTTTTCAATCGACTGTTGGTGTTTTGCTAATTGACTTCGGCTTTGATGTTGCACTTGAAACTGCAGCGATAAAAATCGTTCTTTTGCAGTACGCACCCTTTTTTGAACCAACTGGGTGAGTCCATTTGCTTGTGCAATAAGTTTCAGTTGTTTCATCGCAAGTAACCGTTCGCTTTCTAATGAAAGTTGTTTCATTAGTTTTTCAATTTCTAGATCAAATTCACGGAAAGTCATGACCAAAAATTCTGCTAATTTCGTTGGTGTAATGGCATTTCGATACGCGACCATTTCCGCTACCGTTAAGTTCGTGGAGTGTCCGATTCCTGTTAAAACTGGGATTGGGAAAGAGGCAATGGATTTACATAGATCAAAATGATTGTAACAGGTCATACCGACTTCAGCACCGCCGCCACGCACAATCACAACAACGTCATACTTTTGAATGTTCTCCTTTATTTTTTCTAATGCATTGCATATAGAGTTCACGGCTATATCACCTTGTACATATGCTTCGAAAAGCGTTGTTTCAAAGTAATAATTATTGGGATTTTCATGAAGGACCTGGTAAAAATCAGAAAGACCTTTACTTGAGTCCCCTGAAATGATGGCAATTCGTTTAGGCAAAAGAGGAAATTCTCTAGATTGATTTCGATTGATCAATTGCAATGACTCCAACTTTTTCAATGTTTCCTCTCTTTCGCGTTGCAATTCCCCTAAAGAGTAGGAGGGATCGATGTCTAAAATTTGAAGCGTGAGTCCGAAGGTAGGATGGTAATTTATTTTGACGAGCAAAAGCAATGTTTTCCCATCTTGCAAAGGTTCCTTTACGACTTGGATAAATGCTTCATTAATTCGTTCGAGTTGTTGCTTCCAGATGGTTCCGGTAATTTGTGCAACAATTTTCCCATCTTCTTTTTGAACGAGTTCTGGAAAAGCGTGTCCGCTAGGATAGCGATTCATCTTGTGCATTTCTGCTTTCACCCAATAATTCGTTGAATATCGATCTTCGATGGTCTTTTGAATAGACTGAACGACTTGTTTAAGAGAGAAGATTTGTTTTTCGGATGAACTCATATTGAAGTACTTGGAAATAAAGGTAGGAATAAATCCGTATCGTTATTTCAATGGAATTCCTCGTGAGCTGACAGGACCTGTGTTTTTACTTTTCTCCACTGTAATGACGAAGGTAGTTCCAACTCCAACTTGACTTTTCACTTGTATGGTTTGACCATGAGATTCAACAATGTGTTTTGCAATGGCTAATCCAAGTCCAGAACCTCCCTCATTTCGGTTTCTACTTTTTTCGACGCGGTAAAAACGTTCGAAAAGACGAGATAGGTGATGTGGCTCAATTCCTGGCCCATTATCTTTAAATTCCAATAGAAAGTGATCATTGATATCCAAAATGGAAACAACTAATATTCCATTTTCCTTACCGTATGAGATGGCATTGGAAATTAAGTTTGTGAAAACTTGCCCGAGTTTGTTTCGGTCGGCGTTCACGTATTTTGAGGTAAACGATTTCTCAAAAAGTAATTGGTAATTTTTTTCTTTGGCAATAAGTTCGAAAGTCTCAAAGGATTCTTTCAGCAATTCTATGATATCAAAAGACCGTATTTCGAGACGCAGATTCTCTGTTTCCATTCGAGTAATTTGATCAAGGTCTTCAAGGATACCGGTGATACGATCTGTTGATTTAGATGCTCTTTCAAGAAAAGCGCGGTTAACGGTTGGATCTTCCAATCCACCGTCGAGTAGTGTAAGCAAATAACCTTGAATCGAAAAAACAGGTGTTTTAAGTTCGTGTGCTAAATTTCCAAGAAATTCTTTTCGGAAGGCGGCTTGTTCTTTCAGTTTAGATATTTCAATGGTACTATTTTCTTTCCACTCTACCACATTCTTTTCGGCATCTTCCATTAATGAATCAATCGATTTAGCGAAGGTGTTATTATCAGGTTGTTTTATTTGAATAGATCTGTAGATGAGGGATAGTCGGTATTGAATAAATCCTTTTAGTAGGAAATAGAAAACGAGGTATGCAAAAATGCCGGAAAAAAGAGGGATGGCAATGATGAGGTTCGTGCTCAAGGCGAGTATACTATGGTCAACAAGAAGAGTCAATAAGAAGTTGATAAGCATAAACGCTAAACTTCCATAAAAAATTAAAATACTAGGTCTTGCTGTTTTCATTTATCCTTGAAGGTATATCCGACACCTTTTATAGTGCGAATATAGTCATCTCCAAGTTTTTCACGCAATTTTCTGATATGAACATCGATGGTTCTTTCACCAACAATGGTTTCGTTGCCCCAAACGACAGATAAAATTTGATCTCTATTAAATACTTTGCCAGGTCTGCTTGCAAGCAATTCAAGTAATTCAAATTCCTTTTTTGGCAAGGTTAAAGATTCACCGTTAACAATGACTAGAAATCTGTCTCGGTCAATTTGAATGGTTGATTCAGTTTGTTTTTCAGAACTCTTCGTTCTTCTAAGTAATGAGTCAATTTTGCTTAATAATAAGCGAGGTCTAATGGGTTTATTGATGTAATCATCTGCACCGGCTTCAAAACCTGCTATTTGTGCATAGTCTTCGGTGCGTGCAGTTAAAAAAGCAATAATTGGTTGTGTTAAATTTAAATCTTTACGGATGATTTGACATGTTTCAATTCCATCCATGATGGGCATCATTACATCCAACAAAATCAGCGATGGATTTATTTGTTGAACAATTCGTAAAGCCTCTTGTCCGTTTGATGCCACATATACTTTAAATCCCTCTTTGCGAATATTATAGGAAAGAAACTCTAGAATATCTGGTTCATCATCAACGATTAAAATAGTATGTCCTTTTGAGTTTTCCATGGGATTTTAAAAAAATGGCTGCTAAACCGAAGTTTAGCAGCCATAAGTGAGATTATTTTTGAATCATCAATTTCTGATTTTCCGTTCCGTTTGCGTTAGTCAAACGTACAGTGTAGAATCCAGAAGAAAGGTTGGTTACTTCGAATGAAACATTATTTGTTCCGATCTCTAAAGAGTTCTCTTGAGCGATCACACGACCTGTTGCATCGATTAATTCGATTTGAATAAGGTCATTTGTGTTTTGTTCGAAAGAAACGTTTACTGTTTCGTTTGCTGGATTAGGGAAGATCGTCAAGTTTGAACTTGATGCCAATTCATTTAATCCAACAGTTACGTCAACTAAGAAGATTGTCGTATCTGTACAGTTACCGTTGATCGCAGTTAAAACAACTGTGTATGTTCCATTTGCAGCATAAGCGTGAGCTGGTGCAGTTGCAGAAGAGTTTGTGAAGTCACCGAAATCCCAAGAGTAAGAAGTTGCTCCCGTAGATGTATTGGTAAATGTTGCAACGTTACCAGTTAAAGTCATTGTTCCAGCAGCTGTTGGAGTTGCGTTGAATGTTACTGTAATTGGAGCAGAAGCACCAACACCGTTACATGCATTTGCATTTGTTGTTACAACGTTTACGTTCGTAGCAGTTGCGGTTACATCAATACTTTGAGTCGTTGCACCTGTTGACCATAAGTAGCTATCAGAAGTTGAAGCTGTGATTGTTACAACATCTCCTTCACAGGCTTGTGTTGCTGTAGCATTGATCGTTGGAGCTGGAGCGTTAGATACGTTCACAGTTGTAGCCGCAGAAGTTGCCGCACATCCATTTACATCTGTTACTGTTACTGAATAAGAACCAGAAGTTGTAACTGTTACAGATGCAGAAGTAGCTGTCGTAGACCAAACGTTACCTGTTGCAGCACTTGATGTTAAATCTACTGATCCACCTGTACAGAATGTAGTTGCTCCGCTAGCAGTGATGGTAGGCGTCGCAGGTAATGCATTTACAGTAATGGTAATTGCGATGCGTTGGCTTTCGTCATTATTAACATTTGCTTGACTTACGTAATATGTAAATGAACCAGCAGTTGTGGTTGCGGGTGTTGGAGCAGTTGTAGTAAACGTACCACCTGTTGCTTGCGTATACCAACGTAATGTATTACCTAATGAAGCATTTGCTGTTAATGCAGTAGCTGTAGCACCAACACAGTAAGTGTATGTTGAAGTACTTGTTGTTGGAACGGCAACACTGTAGAATTTAGGATGCATAAAGTTCGCTCCTGAACCTGCGACTGAACCTGCGCCCAAACGAGCATCTGGAGTGACACCTAAAGCAGGGAATAAATTTACCCAGTTGATTTGAGCGATTGTTTGTGTTGAATCATTTCCATCAGCGCCCCAGAAAGAGTTATAGAATGCAGCAGTTGAAGCAGCGCCACCACTAGTTCCAGCATTGTAGATTGTATTGGTGTTGTTGGCGTAGTTCACGGTGTTGTTGTATCCGAAAACAAGTGTGTCTCCATTGACATTGTTTACAACAGGAGTTCCTTCAATGGAAAGTCCTTTTTCCCATCCAGTAGTAAGTGTATTGAATACTGATGTTGCTGTATTTCTTCTCAAGCGGAAAGATTTTTCAAATTTTTCTCCTACAGGTAAAGCGATTGTTCCATTTCCTTTTGGACCAACGATGGTACCGTTTGAGAAAATTGGTGCTGTTTTTGGTTGAGCCAATGATCCCGCAGCATCATTATCTGATTCAAATGAATTTGAATCTCCTGGAGCATCAAACATATCTTTGTCACGAATGGACAAGAAGAATTGAACTTTTCCTCTGAAACCAAAGTCAGTATCGAAGTCATCATCTAATCCTCTGTATGCGATAATGTGTTTACAGTTTACTGTACCACCAAACCACTCATAGGAATCGTCACCACTGAAAGAAACTTGAACGTAATCTACTGTTGTACCACTACCAACAGAACCGAAAGTAATACCGTTTACTTCTTTGTTCGGTTCTAGAGCGATACCAGCGAACTCAATACGAACGTATTTAACTGTCCCTGAATTATCTGTATCAAAGTTACCACCGAATTGAGTATCTGTTGTAGGTACAATTCCTTCGATGTTTGCTACTCCACCTGGTTGGTTGTTTTTAGCAAGTCCTAAAATAACAAGTCCACCCCAGTCACCTTCGTTACGAGAACCTACGGCTTCGTTTGAAGTAAAAATGATTGGGTTACTTGCTGTTCCGTTAGCGTTAATTTTTGCTCCACGGGTAATGATTAATGTTGCTTGTGTTAATTTGTCACCACGAATAATTGTTCCTGGAGCAATAGTCAACGTTGCATTATTTTTAACATACACTTTGTTCTGCAACAAAACCACTCCACTCCAAGTTGTGTTGGTAGTGATGTCTGCGGATACTGTTGAAGTTGTTGCCGGATAAACCGTGTTTTCAGGGTCGAAGTTCGTCCATCCTGATGTCCAGTCTGTAGCAGGTGTATTATCCGTAACCGGAAAAGCACCTTTGTAGTTGGTCACTGACCAAAATGCATCTTGCGCACTTAACATGGTGCTTGCAAGCAATGCAGCGAATAGTAAATAATTCTTTTTCATTTTTCTTGTTTTTTTTATCGATACAAAGTTCCGATGGAATCGATGAGTTAACGTTATAGCACCCTTAATTCTACTTTAAGAGTTTGTTAAGGAATGTGTCTCTATGTTAACAAACTAAAAAAAGCGGCTGTTGCCGCTTTTAATTGTTAAACAACCTAGGTCATTAAAACTTATATTTCAAAGACAAGCTAATGGTTTGTCCAAACGTAATTTCTTGCCAAGCGCTGTCTACGCCTTTGTCGTATTTTTGATTTTTATTTATGTCTTGAAAGAAAACTAAATCTTGAGCTAGTGCATCTTTCACGTTTAATTTCACTTCGTATTTATCCTTGAATGTTTTGGATATTTGGAAGTCCAATACATTTCTTCCATTTTCCCATACACTTGGTTCTTGAATACTTCCTGCTATTGCAATACGTTGTCCTACTAGATTATAAGACAAGCTCACATTCAGGGCATTCTCATTCGAGTAGAAAATACCTGCATTGATAATGAATGGGGATTGTCCTTGCATTGGTCGAGAAGAGTTTGGATATTCTTCTTGTCCAGAAACAGCGCTTAAATCAACTTGTGATTTTATAAGTGAGGCGTTTGTATAAAACGTAAAGTTTTTCCAGAAAGAGCTTGTATCCTTGCTAAGGAAATCCAACTTCATTCGGTATTCAACTTCCGCACCATAGCTTTTAACGGCTCCAACATTGCGGTAGTATAACTCGGGTGTACCAGATGTTCCTGTGCGTAGGATTAACTCGATTGGATTTTGGAAGTCTTTGTAGAATCCTGAAACACTGATTACTTGTCCTTCCCCAGGGAAATATTCTAGTCTTGCATCGTAGTTGTTAATCAGTGCACGTTGTAATTTTGGATCTCCGGCGGTCAAGTTATCGTTCAAGAAGTTATAAAAGGTAAATGGCGCAAGTTCACGGAATTCAGGACGAGACAATGTTCTAGATGCACTTGCTCTGAATTGGAAACGTTTTGTGAAGCTGTAAGTTAAATTGATGGATGGTAAAATGTCCAAAACAGTTGTGTCAAGGTCTTTTGGAGCGTTCGAACCAAATTCGATGTAATGAAATTGTTGGTTGTAGGATTCCAAGCGAGCACC
>CANHMH010000052.1 GCA_947461635.1 Flavobacteriales bacterium
GGCGGAACAAATGGAGTCATCAATATCCAAAGTCAAGGAGGAACTCCGAGTTATGATTACTTGTGGAACAATGGACTGACGACTGCAACGATCAGTGGCTTACCAATTGGAACATATACCGTATTAGTAACCGATAGTTTGAACTGTAGCCAGACAATGAGTATCACATTAACTCAACCTCAATCTGAAATAACAACAACGAATTCAATTGTTGATTTGATTTGTCTAAACGACCCAACAGGTTCAATCGATTTAACCATGAATGGAGGCACGCCGGCATATAGTTATTTATGGAGTAATGGTGAAACGACTCAAGATATCGATAGCCTCGCATCTGGCGATTATACGGTAACAGTAACTGACAACCTAGGTTGTGTTTTAAGCACGACCTTGACTGTGCAAGACCCTATAAATCCAATGTTGGTTAATCCTACAGTGAGTAATGTGAGCTGTTACGGAGGAAGTGATGCGGAAATTAGTTTGGCTATAAGCGGTGGAGCTCTTTCCTATGATATTCAATGGTCGAACGGAGATACATTGGCAGTTTTAGACTCTTTGATTGTGGGTAACTATAGCGTTCTTGTCACGGATGCACAGGGCTGTGAGACTCCGTTGAGTTTCACGATAACAGAACCAGCACCGATTATCGCTTATTTTAATCCTAGTGTTACTTTTGGTTGTTCTCCTTTGAGTGTAACGTTTACAAACAACAGCAGTGGTCCGTACACGAATAGTTTATGGAACTTTGGAAATGCAGTTACTACAACAACTCAAAATGGCATTACGACTTTTACCCAACCGGGATGTTATGACATTAGTTTAATTGTATCGAATGCTGCAGGCTGCGCTGACACTATGAGTACGGACAGTTTGGTGTGTGTGGTTTCAGGACCGGATGCTAGCTTTGCAGCAAGTACACAAGGCATCGACTATTACACAGGACAGTTGGAATTACTCAACACGTCAGATGGCGATATCACGGATTATTTCTGGACCTTTGGTGATGGTAGTCCAAACTCAACCTTAGAAAATCCGATTCATTATTACCCAGATCAGCAAGCAGCGAGTTACGAAGTTACCTTAACAATCGTAGACACCAATGGCTGCGTAGATACGGCGTCTTATGAGTTTAGTTTGGTGGAATTATTGAATGTCTATGTACCAAATACCTTGACGATTAATGGCGATAACATCAATGATGTATTCTTGCCGATATTCTCGAATGTGGACATCATGAAGAGCTACCAAATGGAAATCTTTAACCGTTGGGGACAATTGGTATGGGAAACAGATATCGTATCCGAAGGATGGAATGGTAGATACAAAGACAACAAGGATGTACAACTTGGTGTTTATAATTGGAAAATAAAGTATACAGACAATGTAGGTGTAACAAGAGTTTTGGTGGGTCATGTAACCACATTGAGGTAACGTGATATTTACAACAAAAGTTTAAATCATTCTTGTAACTTTGTACTTGTAAATGAAAAGAATGAAAAAGTTAATAGAAGCATTTCCACAGAATATCATAGACGCTATAGCAATTGCTAAAGCAAGTACAATTCATAAACCTAAAAATGACATTCACAATATTGTGATTTGTGGTTTAGGTGGTTCCGGAATCGGCGCAAAAATCGTTTCAAATTGGATCCAAGGTGAGATTCAAGTGCCTGTAGTTGTAAGTAACGAATACGTTCTTCCTGCATTTGTAGGAAAAAACACCTTAGTTATTGGGTCATCTTATTCTGGAAATACAGAAGAGACGACCATGAGCATTAACGAAGCACATGCAAAAGGTGCTAATGTCATCGGAATTACGAGTGGTGGCTATCTTGCTTCTTTTTGTGAGACAAACGGATACGACTGTGTTATCGTACCTGGAGGTAATCCGCCGCGTAGTGCACTAGCATTCTCTGTCGTTCAATTAGTACATATTTTAGCAGAATTAGGATTTACTTCAGCAGCACATGTTGAATCAATGAACAAATCTGCAGCTGTTCTTACCAATGAAATCGAAGCAATTCAAGCAATTGGGAAAGATTTAGCAGCACACTTGTTTGGAAAAGTAGGAGTTTACTACGCTGAAACGAAATATGAAGGTGTGATTACACGCGCTCGTCAACAATTTAACGAGAATGCAAAGTACCTCGGATGGCACCATACCATTCCTGAAATGAACCACAACGAACTTGTTGGATGGAGTGGAGGAGATGCACGTTTTGCACCTGTTTTCTTTAGTACAGGAGATTTACATCCAAGAAATCAAAAGCGCATGGAAATTACCATGGCGGCAGTAGAAAAGAAATGCGGAAAAATATTTACGCTTCATACCAAAGGAGATAACCTAATCGAAAGATCTTTGTATTTAATTCACATTGTTGACTGGGCTTCATTTTACTTATGTGATTTGAATGGCGCGGACATCATGGATATTGACATCATTGACTACCTTAAAAGCGAATTGGCTAAATTTTAATGGAAACACCGCTGGTTCATGTTCAGGACCTTGGAGTCATTGATTACAAAGAAGCATGGGATTTACAAGAAACCTTGCTAAAGGAATCTGTGGATTTAAAAGTCTCAAATCGCACCAATAATTCGCTGCGTTTGCCAACCAATCACTTGCTTTTCTGTGAACATCCTCACGTATTTACACTTGGAAAAAGTGGAAAGCAAGAACATTTATTGTTGGATGATGTGCAGTTGTCTGATGTTTCAGCGTCCTATTACAAAATCAATAGAGGTGGGGATATTACGTATCATGGCCCGGGTCAACTAGTAATGTATCCAATCATTGATTTGGAGCAGTTTTTTACGGATATTCATAAATATTTGAGGTTTCTGGAGGAAGCTGTGATAGTGACACTGAAGGAGTATGGCTTGCAGGCTGATCGCTATGAAGGATTAACCGGCGTTTGGATAGAACCGAACACGCCAAATGCGCGTAAAATATGTGCAATGGGTGTTAAATGCTCAAGATGGATAACGATGCATGGCATTGGATTCAACATCAATTCTGATTTGAGTTATTTCCAACACATTGTGCCTTGTGGCATCGACGACAAAGCCGTCACATCATTAGAGAAAGAACTTGGAAGAAAAATACCAATGGACGAAGTCAAACAAAAATTAGTCAATAACATGGCTTCAATATTTGGATTCGTGACCCAAAACACACAGTAATATGAGAGAAGAGTTAAAAGGCCCAAAGGTGGAAAATGTATCCATTGCCTTGGTAGAAATCCCTTTGGAAAATAATGAGAAGGAATACATCGTTTACCTACTCAACCTTCGTGAAGATATCATTGAAGGAATAATTGTCGCTTCCACTGGGTATGGTGAAAATCCAAATACAGGTGAACAAGTAAAAACATCCACACTCAGAAGAGGTATCGAATTAATGCTACCAAATGAAGCGGCGCGAATCGAACCTATTATGCCCGAGCTATTCCATTTAACAAATGAATTTTGGGTGAGTTTCTGGATTGACGATGTGATGTATGACAAACGTTTCCTCTTTTTACCTGGAAGTATTAAACAGGAAGACTTTAAAATGATTGAATTACTTGGACAAAAAGGAATCATGCTCTCATGAGAAAAATAGCAGTATTCGTTCTTTTTTTAGTGTTGAACTTCGGTGCTTTAGCAATAGGCGGAATTTTAATGGGTGCAAGTCCAATTGAGAATTCATGGTATCAGGGGTTAAATCAAGCACCTTGGACGCCGCCTGGATTCGTTTTTGGAATTGCATGGACCATTATTATGTTGTGTTTTTCGATTTATTTGGCGACAAGTTCCGTGTTTGTTTTAACCGAAAAAAAACGAAGAAATTTGTACGCCATTCATTTGTTCTTTAATATCATTTGGAATCCTATCTTTTTCTTTTTGCATTTGACATGGCTTGCCTTTCCCATACTTATTGCCTTGATCATAACATTGATTCTATTAAACCGAGAAATGGGATATTCGATACACAACCGTAAATCTTGGCTTTTATTACCGTATTACGTTTGGTTGGCCATAGCAGCATCTTTGAATGCCTATATTGCCCTTATGAATTAGATTGCAAGAGTGATTTTCCAGTCATTTCAATTGGAGCTGCTAAACGCATGCGATTAAGAATGGTTGGTGCAACATCCGCTAAAATTCCATTGTTTAATTTGATTCCGTTATCATCCGTTACTAAAATAACAGGTACTGGATTTAAACTATGGGCTGTATTTGGAGTTCCGTCAGCATTTAACGCATAATCTGCATTTCCATGGTCAGCGATGATTAGAAACTCGTAACCATTTTCTTTTCCTGCGGCTACCACAGCTTGCAGACATGAATCTACTGTTTCAACAGCTTTTTTAATCGCATCGTACACACCAGTGTGTCCAACCATGTCTGGATTGGCAAAATTCAAGCAAATGAAATTTGGTTTGTCGTGTTGAATACTGTTAATAATTTGGTCGCGTACTTCCAGCGCACTCATTTCTGGTTGTAAATCATATGTCGCAACTTTCGGTGAATTTATTAAAAGTCTCTTTTCTCCAGAAAATGGCTCTTCTCTTCCACCGTTAAAGAAAAATGTCACGTGTGGGTATTTTTCTGTTTCAGCAATTCGCACTTGTGTGCGATCCATATTGGAAATAACTTCGCCTAGCGTATTTATGAGGTTATCTTTTTCAAAAACTACATGCAAGCCACGGAAATTTGTGTCATAGTGCGTCATAGTGCAATAAAACAAGTCGAGTGGACTCATACTATAGGAAGGAAAGACTTCTTGCGTTAGAACGGACGTAATTTCACGTGGTCGATCGGTCCGGAAATTAAATGAAATGACGATGTCTCCATCTTCTATGATTCCTTCTGGATGAATGATATAACCTTCAATAAATTCATCAGTTACTCCTTTTTCATAGGATTCTCGCACAGCTTCTGTTGCCGATGTAGCTTTCGTTCCGGTACCTTTCGTCAGTAAATGGTATGCTTTCGCTACACGTTCCCAGCGTTTATCGCGATCCATTGCGAAGTATCTTCCGATAACGCTCGCAATTTTACCGGTACTTAATTTTAAATGATTTTCAAGATTTTGAATGCATTCAAGTCCACTTTTTGGATCACAATCGCGCCCATCGGTAAATGCATGAATAAATACGTTTTCTAATCCATGTGATTTTGCCATGTCACAAAGCGTGTGCAAGTGTGCTTGTGAGCTATGAACACCGCCTTCAGAAACGAGTCCTATGAAGTGAACTTTTGAATGGCGTTCTTTAGCTGTTTCAAACGCTTTTAGGATCACTGGGTTTTTTTGAAATTCACCGTCTCGAATCGCTTTATTAATGCGTGTAAGTTCTTGATAAACAATTCTTCCTGCCCCAATATTCAGGTGTCCAACCTCAGAATTCCCCATTTGACCTTCCGGTAAACCAACCTCTTCACCGAATGTTTTCAATGTCGCATGTGGGTATTGCTGCAAAAGTGAATCCATGAAAGGAGTATTGGCTGCGTTGATGGCATCGGAAGCAGATTTGTCTCCAATTCCCCAACCATCTAGAATGATGAGTCCGAAGTGATTTGTCATAGTGACAAAGTTACCTCAAAAACCGTTCCTTTTGGGATATTTTCTTTACATGTTATTGTGGCGCCTTGTAATTGAGCAAATTCAGAGGCGATGAATAATCCAAGACCACTTCCTTGTTTTTGACGTGTTTCTTCGTTTCCAATACGGTAGAATTTTTCAAAAATGGATGCGCGTTCATCTGTTGGAATTCCAGGTCCTTCATCCTTCACGCCAAAAACGAACGTTGAACTTTTTTTATGGAAATAAACCGTAATATTCGCATCAATTCCCGCGTATTTACAAGCATTTTCAAGTAAATTAACGATGATCATTTCCAAAATAAATGCATCCGCGTGCACCGAAATCTGCTCGGAAGATTCTAGCTGAATAAATTCTTGTAAATAACGCTTGTGAAAACGATCAACAATAGATGTAACTAATTGATTGAATGGAAGATCACTATTAACTGCTTGCAAGGATTTATTTTCTACCCTTGAAGCATGTAAGATGTTATCGATGAGTAAACTCAAGCGTTCATTTTCATCCATAGCCTTTTTTAGTAAATCAATCTTTTTTTCTTCGGGTAAATCGTGTTTCAACAAGGTTTGAAGAAATAATTTAACAGAGGAAATAGGTGTTTTTAATTCATGTGTAATGGAAAGCAAAAAATTTGATTGTCGTTGTGTTAGACCTATTTCTTTCAGAATAACTTTTCGCATTTTCCAAATTCCTAAAAAAAGTAAGACCATAAAGACGCTGCCTTCACCGATAATCATCCAAACGCGACGGTTATATTCTTGTTGTGATAAGTCGATTTGTCCATTTAAACGAATCAGTAAATTCCCCCACCAAATAAACTGGAGGAACACATAAATCACGAGAATGATTAAAAAAAAATTCGCTTGCTTTTTCATAGAGAAAGTGTAAGCTTATGCTTTCAATCGATGGAATGATTGTTTCAGTAAGAACGGTGTAGACAAGGTGGTCACTAGTCCCATAATTACGAGCATGGAAAAGATTTCAACGTTGATAAAGCCTTCACGGAAGGCAATATTGGCGATAACAAGCTCCATGATTCCACGTGCGTTTAGTCCATAAGCAAGTGTCATTGATTGACGATGTCCCATGTTAGCGAATCGTCCTCCAATGTATCCTCCAAGAATTTTCGAAAGAAAGGACACAAGAATAATGGCAATAAGTAGGCCGTAGTTGTTTATCGCTGAAAATTTAAATTCTAAACCAATTCCCGCAAAAAATATGGGTGCCAGGAATCCCATGGCCATACTGCTAGTGGTTTTATGAAAAAGATCGATGTTTTTAGCACCGATAAGTTTTTTACTCAAAAGCATCGATGCAAAGAATGAACCGATAATAAAATGTAAACCAATACTTTCCGTCATAGTAGCAAAAAGCAAAATAAACATGAAAAGTATAGCAAACAGGGACTCTTTTCCTTTTAAAACACCTAATAAGCGATCGATTTGATTCTCAACAAAATCTTCTTTCTGGGTAAAATGTTGGATTACACGGTAAGAAATATAAACAACGAGTATAAAAGCAATGAGTTTAATTCCTGTAAAAATTGTTGCGGTGGTAATGGCTGAAAAGGATTTGTCAATGTGGTTCATATCCAACAAAATCCCCAATATTGTTAAGGCAAGAACGTCATCAAAAATGGCAACTGATATGATTTTTTGTCCAACTTCCGTGTTTAGTTTTCCTAAGTCCATCAGTATGCGAATACTAACTGGAAGCGCTGTAATTGCTACGCACAAACCAATGAATACGGTGGTCATTACATTCTGCCCAAATAATTTACCAACCATAAATCCACTTAAAATCGGAAGTATAAACGCAAGAAGTGAAATAACGATGTTTCTGCCTTTCATGGATTTTAGGATGTCATCAAAGTTGATTTCAAGTCCGGCAAGAATGACAAGAAGGAAGACACCTAAATCAGATATAACCTTTAGCTCTTCGGTTCGGTGAATAAAATTTAAAAGCGTAGGACCAAGAATGATTCCTGCGATGATTTCTCCAATCATTGCAGGTTGTTTCATGCGTTCGAAAAGCTCACCAAAGAAGCGTGCAAGGACCAACAATAAAAGAAGCGCTGCAAAAAAGGGCAATTCAAATTTTGGTAAATCAATCATCTTTGTTGGTGTTAAATGAACGTTATTTTTCTTGCATGGATTAAATCATTCCCTGCAATTTTCCCCTTGTTAATCGCTTACTAGCGAATCGTTTCCATCGGTCGTGCACCTTGCATTAAAATACTCGGATCTATTGCATTTGGATTAGGTGTTTCAGGTGTTTGCATAACCGATTTCGACTTAATAATTCCATAGTGTTCAGCCATTGCACCCATGTACAATTGTAGGTTCCCAATCATTTCTGAATAAGCACCAGTATAAGCCTCTGCACTTTCACCGTTTTCAAGGGCTAATTGCTCAAGTCCGGAGTAAATGCGTGGCATTACCACTTTATACATGCGGTTAATTTCTTTTTTCAGGGCTTTTGCAAAACTAGATGAAGGATTTCCATAGCGTGGATTTTGTGCTAAATCGTTCATTTTTAAACAGGCATCCATCGCAGCAATTAAATCTTCTGCATTTTCAGGGTTACCAGAAAATTCAACATTACTATGTTCGAAATAGCCGAAAATACTTTTGTAATTAGCTAATAATTTCGCTCCAAGTGCTTCTGCCTTTTGTTTTTGTCCGGCTAAGTAGTATAACTGAACATATTCATGAAGTGAACCACTACACTTTGTTCTTACTGCTTGCCCTTGGTAGTTATATTCCACATGTTTTTCATTGAATTTCATTGACATAAATGGATCGCAAGGATTTACTTCGCCAAAATCAAGTACGCGTTCAAGTGGCATCAATTTTAAAGAGTAATCCAGTACAGAGATAGCTTTTGCCGTTTGCTTGCGGTTCAACAACTGTTCTGCTAATAACAAGAAATTTGAACGGTATTGTACAGTGTGGCGTCTTGCATAATAGTCAGTCAAAACATGTGGATTTGCCATGTCTCCGTATTCGTATACGCTCATCATGTTTTTAACCATTTTGGCAACGTTATAGAACATCGGTTCCTCTTTTACAGGACTCAATTCATACGCCATTCCAACTTGCTTCACATGTCCACCAGAAAGAAGTGCCACAGAGAAGGAAGAACCGCGACTACTAGAGAAGAAAATTCCTCTTTTCCAATCATTGTTTGCAACCACATCCATCATCATCACTTCGTCACGTGTTAAGGCCGGATCACGTTCTGTACTGAATTCAAAGTTGATTTCATCAGAACAGTTAGCCATTTCATTTTGTGAGATAGTTCCCGCTTTTAAGGCATTTTGTTTGTTCACTTTTAATGAAAAACGATTCGAAGGGAAGAAGCTATATTTTTTTCCTTCATCTGTTAGCATGTTGTTGTCATCGCGAACGAAGGCCATTGCTTCTTTGAAATCAACTGCTGACCAGATATTTTCAAACTGCTCCAATAACTCTTGTAATTGTTCAGCTGATCCATTTTTAAACTCAACAGAACCACCTCTAGCACCTTCAAATAGTTTAAATACGCCAAGGTATTTTTGAACAGTCGCTTGAATGAGGTTGGTGGTGTCTGTGTTCGCAATCGCTGCACGCGTAGCCTCAAATTCAGGATTCGAAATTGTAACATTAGCAAATACTTTTTGAACTTCCTGATCAAAATAACGTGCTGCATTCACCGCTTCCGATGGATTATTTTTCAAGCGCATATTCAACACTTTGTTGATGATTTCTTCGCTGGCATTCATCGAGAATAGTTGAATTAACGGCATGAAGTACACTTGATCTGTATTTCCTGCATACATTAGAATTTGATCCTCACGGAATTTAATCGGAAGTGGGTCAGAATCATATGATTTCATTTTCATTTGATTCGTGTACCAATCTGTTCCCATAAGTGACAAGTTACAAACGCGCACATCTGTTCGTTTTCCTTCTACTTCTTGAAGGTACCATAGAGGGAAGGTATCGTTGTCACCGTTGGTGAAAATGATGCTGTTTTTCCCACATGATTGCAAATAATTTGTCGCTAAGTCTCTAGCCGATGTTTTCCCGCTTCGATCGTGGTCATCCCATCCTTGAACACCCATGATTACTGGAACGACAAATCCCAATGCACTAGCAATAGCGGCACTGTTCACTTGAGAACTAATTTTACGTTGAATCAAGTCATAAATCGCGTATACACCAACGCCAATCCACATGGCAAAAAAGTAGAATGATCCTGCATATGCATAATCACGCTCTCTTGGTTCCATCGGTTTTTGATTTAAGTACACTACAATCGCTAAACCAGTAAAAATAAACGCAAGTGTCAGAACAAACGCATCTTTTGGAGCTTTACGGTAATGAAAAACAAGCCCAATAATTGCTAAAATTAATGGCAATAAATAGAATTTGTTGTGAGCAGGATTTTCAGTTGTGTAATGCGGTTGATATTCTTGACTTCCTAATCTAGCTTCATCTAGGAATGAAATCCCTGAAATCCAGTTCCCGTGAAGGTTGTCTCCATGTCCTTGAATGTCATTTTGACGTCCCGCAAAGTTCCACATGAAGTAACGCAAGTACATCCAATTCACTTGGTAGCGCATGAAATAAGTTAGGTTTTCCCCGAAGCTTGGCAAACGTTTTCCATCGCGGCCGATTTCTGTATTTGTTCCATCATTTTCATCATATCCGGACCATTTTGCGTACCCTTGTCTGTGCACCGGACTATCCCCTGAATACATACGAGGGAAGATGGTTGATTGGGCATAGGTGGCAACAGCTCCATGACGAATGGAGGCATTACTTTCATAATATTTTTCTTCAATTGAATAAGCTCCTTTGTGCTCTGCGACCCATTTTTGCGCATCAGCTTCTTTGGTAAATGCTTTTACTTCAACATCACTTTCGGTAATCACAAAACGACGCAAATAATAAGCTGAAAGGTCTTTCCAAGCATCGTTACTTAAAATACGCGCTCCGTTCTCGGTCATTTCTTCTCCATTTCGGAAGGAATTCCAATAGTTTCCGAAGAAAATAGGTGCGGAACCATATTGCTCACGTTTCAAATAAGAGTGTAGCGTAACTAAGTTTTCTGGATCATTTTCATCAAGAGGCGTATTAGCATTGGAACGAATAACAATCACCGCGAATGAACTGTATCCAATCAACAAGAAAACCAATCCCATCATGGAATTATACAATAAGGTATTTCCTTTTTTTCTTGCCCATCTCACCAATAAAACACAAGCGAAAATGAGTAAAATAAAGAAGAAAACAGTACCAGAAAAGAAAGGCAGCCCTAAGCTATTGACAAACGCTACTTCAAAATTAGAAGCCATTGCAATGGACCCAGGAATGATGCCTTCTTGAATAAATCCAAGTGCAACAATGGAGATGATTCCAGTTAGGATGAGACCTTTTGTGTTTACCTTTTCTTTTACACGGAAATAAATCATGTATCCAATCGCTGGAACAACCAAGATTCCCAAAAGGTGAACTCCAATCGCGAGACCTAACATAAAGAAAATCAATAATATCCATCTATTTGGACGGTAATCGTCGGAGATATCTCCAGACTGTAATAAACCCATTTCTTCATCCCATTTCAAAATGGCCCAGAAAATCACAGCTGTAAATAAGGATGCCATGGCGTAAACTTCCCCTTCCACTGCGGAAAACCAGAATGAGTCAGAAAATGTATACGCAAGTGAACCAATAGCAGCAGAGGTGAATATAGCAATTTGATTTCCGGATGTTAATTCTTTCTGTTGAGATAGAATGATCTTTTTAATCAATAAAGTCAAGGACCAAAACATAAATAAGATGGTCAAAGAACTCGAAATAGCGGAAAGTGCATTGATCCAAACAGCAACTGATTCAGGTGCTGCAAAGAAACTAAACAAACGTCCTAAAACCATAAACAATGGCGCGCCAGGAGGGTGTCCAACTTCTAATTTGTATGCAGCGGTAATATATTCACCACAATCCCATAAACTTGCTGTGGATTCAATCGTCATGAGGTACACAGTGCTTGCCATCAGAAAAACAAGCCAACCGAGTAGGGTATTCCATTTAGTATAATTCATGTGTATGCGAATTAGTTCTGTTTTTTGTACTGCGAATTTAAGAATATTCGCTTTGAAAAATCACTCGGATGACGCAATTAAGCAAGATCCTTGAAATTATTTTTCAAATCTAGTTGTTAACAAGAAAAAATGTTCTTAAATTTGCCTCGCATTTGAGAAAATGCAGATTGACCTATGGTGTAATTGGCAACACGTCGGTTTTTGGTACCGAAGAGTCTAGGTTCGAGACCTAGTGGGTCAACAAAAAAAAAGAAAACCCTTGATAACATTACGTTTCAAGGGTTTTTTTTATTTCCGATTTTTTTCTTCCTCCTCATTAAAAACCCTCATCGTATGTTTAATCATCTGATAGATCTGCTCTGGATTCAATGCATTTGTATTGGTTACAGTGCTAAATTGATTGGTGAAACTAATACTACTAATCTTGTCAAAATCCCACAATCTGATTTTGCGAGAATAGATTTTCTTTTTTCCGGAATCGTAAGCTTTTAATTTAAACTTAACACTTGGATGTATATTGGAATATTGAACTCCAACTGCTCCAATGGTAGGTCCTTTGAAACCTTGAACCTTAATTTTTACCTTAACATACAGTTCTTGTTCATAGCCGTACATGGCTCTTTTTTTTGTCATTTTTGGGTAGCCACCAGCGAAAGTTCCAGTTTCTATGGTTTTTCGTTGGGTTCCATCAGCTTTTATGTCATAAATAAATGTTGCGTTTTGAAAAAGTTGATTTTGAACTGTTTTTTGAATCTCAGCTTTTATGGAATCTTGTAAATTGGAAGGAAACCTAAAACTAGAGAAGGTATTCGCTGTTTGATTCCCTGCTGTAACCATAACAGAACTTGTCAGTGCCTTGTCTACCATTAGTCGAACTTTAAAAATGCCCGCTTGCCCATGGACAATGTTTTGATTGAGTAGGGAGAATGCGCCGATAATCGTTATGAACAGAAACTTTTTCATAGAATGCTTTTTACCAAAGTTACAAAACGTATAGATTTTTCAAACAGTTAAAGTTCCTTAAATTCGGACAACTGATTATAACGTATCTTTGTAAAAAAATTAAACATGAGTGAATCGCGCACAGACATTAGTGAACTAGGTGAATTTGGTATTATTGATCAACTGACGAAAGGAGTTGAATTAAAAAATCCCACATCTATTCTAGGTGTTGGAGATGATGCCGCTGTCATTGACGCGGGAAATGATGAGTTTATCCTTGTTTCCACGGATGCGTTAGTGGAAGGAATCCACTTTAACCTCATGTATATGCCCTTGAAACATTTAGGTTACAAGGCGGTTGCGGTGAATGTATCAGATATATGCGCCATGAATGGTAAAGCGGAACAAATTACCGTGGCGATAGCAGTATCTAATCGTTTTAGCCTGGAAGCACTGGAAGAATTGTATGCCGGTATAAAGTTGGCATGTACCGAATTTGAAGTTGATTTAGTGGGAGGCGATACAACGAGTTCAACAGCTGGACTCATGATTACCATCACAGCAATTGGACGTGTGAAAAAAGAAGAAATCGTTTATCGATCCGGCGCAAAGGAGTTTGATTTACTCGTTGTTTCCGGTGATTTAGGTGGAGCGTACATGGGATTGCAACTTTTAGAACGCGAAAAAGATGTATTTAAATCCAATCCAGCCATTCAACCTGACCTTGATGGACATGATTACATCATGCAACGTCAATTAAAACCAGAAGCAAGAGTTGATGTAGTGAAATATTTAAAAGAACTCGGAGTAAAACCAACTTCAATGATTGATGTCTCTGATGGATTAGCAAGTGAGATCCTTCATTTGTGTAAATCAAGTAACGTTGGCTGTCACGTATATGATGAGAAAATACCGATTGATGCAAAAACATCGATGGCTGCACTCGATTTTAATTTAGATCCAGGTACCTGTGCATTGAATGGGGGAGAAGATTACGAATTGTTGTTTACCATTAAGCAAAGCGATTTTGAAATCATTCAGTCAAATCCAAACTTTTCAATTATTGGACACATGACGAGCCCTGAAGACGGCACTTATTTTGTAGATAGAAACGGATCAGCGATAACATTGACCGCTCAAGGATGGAAGCATTTTTAATTCCTTAGTCAATCCTTGGTAAATTAATCTGCGTTTTGTGCACAATGACGATGGTAAATTGTCCGTGAATCTGCGATTGAATCTTCTCTGCTTCAATAAGCGTCCTGAAATCCCCCACCATTAAATTAAAGTTCGGAGCCTCAAAAGTGACATACGTATCTATTTTTGGATACATTCCGATAAATCGGTTGCGGGCTTCATCTATAACGGTCTTGTCTGAATCAAAACAAATTTGAAGGCGGTAACCACTCATTTGTTTCGTTGCTTTTTTTGTGATTTGCTGCTCAATTCTTTCATCAGCTTGGATGTTTATCTGCGCTTCAATGTGCCTTGGCATTAAACTAAATAAAACAAAAATAAGAGCGATACTTTTTGTTGTTTTCATGGTTCAAAAATAGTGATTTCTAACTACACATGAATTGAGCCTATTTAGAATGATTTTAAATTAGCATCTTTTATCTATTTTTTGTCACGAAATTGTCATAAAATGCCTTGATTGAGCTAATTTTGTCACCGATAAAAAGCGGCTTGACCGCACTATTTTTAAGAGTGAATTAGTAGTTTATACATGGAAATATCTAGAATTCAGTTGCTTAATCGTTTAAAATCAGTAGCGTTCGTTACGTTAACGTTAGGCTTTGTTGGTTTGACCAACTTTTCAAAAGCTCAAGGAGAGGCACTTTTCAAATCAAAATGTGCTACGTGTCACCAAACCCATAAGAATAGCACTGGACCAAAA
>CANHMH010000053.1 GCA_947461635.1 Flavobacteriales bacterium
ATTATTTAAAACACGTAACATGAACAAGGCGGAATTAATCGACGCAATGGCTGCAGCAGCAGGATTGTCAAAAGCAGATGCTAAAAAAGCATTAGACGGATTTGTAGGAGCTACTACAGATGCATTGAAAAAAGGAGAAAGAATTTCTTTAGTAGGATTCGGATCTTTTGATCTTTCTAAAAGAAACGCTCGTAACGGACGTAACCCTAAAACTGGTGAAGTGATTCAAATCGCTGCAAAAAACACTATCCGTTTCAAAGCAGGTTCTGAACTTTCTTCAAGCGTAAACTAAGAAGAACTTTCTACTTAAATTAAATAGGCTTCCAATGGAAGCCTATTTTTTTTGATTCAATATTTTGTAAATGCTTAAGTAGCGGATTGTTTCGGAATAATTTTCCAAAATATCCTTGGAAAAAATCGCTTTAAATGAACAGCCATTAATTCTTTGTTCCCAATCAATACTTCGTGTTTGTTTTTCACCAATGCATTCAATAATTGTTGGACACAAACATCCACAGGCATTCCAGTAGCTTGATTGTGATCCATCTGTCCATGTGCTTTTCCTTCTCCTGTCACCGCATTTGTAGATATGGGCGTATTGATTTTTCCAGGACAAGCAACCGTCACCTTTAAGTTGTAATCGCTTTCCTCCATGACCAAACTTTCATAATATCCGAAAAGCGCATGCTTCGAAGCACTGTATGCAGAGCGTAAATGGAAACCAAATTTGCCTGCAATGCTACTGATCACTAGAATTTGTCCGGACTTTTGCTTACGAAAAATGGGTAAAACAGCTTTCGTCATGGCAATGTTCCCAAAGAAATTTACTTCCATGATTTGACGATTGACCTCCATCGAAGTATCAAATGCTGTCGCGCGCTGACTGATACCGCCGTTATTGATCAAAACATCGATTCGTCCGAAGTGCGACACGATTTGCTGAGTCAGAAGTCCAATGTTTGACGTTTCCGCGAGGTCCACTTGAACGACTAAATGTTGTTCCTTGTGCTTTAGACTTTCCTTTAGCTCATTGAGTTTTTCTACGTTACGAGCAGACAAAATCAATTGTGCTCCAGCGCGGTCTAATTGTCGTGCCAACTCCTCGCCGATTCCGGAAGATGCTCCGGTAATCCACACGACTTTTTGATGAAAATAGCTTGAATTCATGATGTATCAAAGATACGAAACTCCCGCGTCATGTCGCGCTCTACCGGAATTTAGTTTAAATTTGAAGACAAATAACAGACATGGAACTACGTAACTTGATTCAACAGCAATTCGAAGAAGCTCAGCAAACCTTAGTGAACTTTCAAACGGAAGCGAACTTTTCACTGATTTTACAAGCAGTTGAAACGATGAGTCAAGCCATTCAAAACGGCGGGAAAATTATCAGTTGTGGAAATGGCGGATCCATGTGTGATGCCATGCACTTCGCAGAAGAACTCAGTGGACGTTTTCGCGATAACCGTCGTGCACTTGCTGCCATCAGTATTTCTGACCCATCGCATTTGTCTTGTGTGAGTAACGATTACGGCTACGACTTTGTGTTTTCGCGCTTCATTGAAGGACTCGGACAAGCAAACGATGTGTTACTAGGCATTTCGACCTCCGGAAATTCAAAAAATGTCATTCTCGCAGTGGAAGCAGCGAAAGCAAAAGGCATGAAAACAATTGTCCTCACTGGAAAAGATGGCGGTAAACTCGCTGGATTGGCCGATATCGAAATCCGTGCACCACACTCCAACTTCGCCGATCGCGCCCAAGAAATTCACATCAAAGTCATCCATTCCTTGATTTTAGGAATTGAACAGTCTCTTGGACTTTAATTGTTCTACTCACCAAGCAATTAGACCATTAGCACATTAAACCATTAGCAAATTAGTTCTCCGCCGTGGCGGAAGCAAATTAGCACATTGCACATTAGCAAATTAGTCCATTAGCAAATTAGCACATTAAACCGTAGCTAACTTCGAGTGCTTACGACCATACAAGAAGTAAATCACCAAGCCCAACAATAACCAAATGGTGAAGTAAATCCAATTAGCCAAAGCCAGCTGACTCATCATATATAAACAGCTCAACAAGCCTAAAATTGGAATAAGTGACAATTTGTTTCGTACGGCCATAATCGTAATGAAAACGGTAAAGAGGATAAAAATCCAACTTGGAATTTTATTCGCAAAATGAGACCAACCTTCGTTTTGCGTTTCAATATTTTTCCAATTGTTATGTATGATTTGACCTTGAAGAATTTCAGCTCCTTTTTCTACCGCAAAAAACTCATCCAAATTCACTTCCTTTTGATGAGCTATTCCCAACCTTCCTTCTGGTAATTTACTCACCAATCGATACTCTTCCAATTTTGCAAATTCTTTTAAGGTCTTGATTTGACTTTCGTTTAATTGCAACAGCATCTCTTCGGAAGTTTTCAACGTACGTTCGTTTTGAACAAAAGCCATTGTTTCTGTGCGATACGTGGTAAATAAAAGCACCAGTGTTCCGGCTAACAGAATCGGCATCACCAGTCCCCCATTGATAAACGGCGTTTTGAACTTTCCACGAGGAATGTCCGTTTTATTTTGAAGTACCAATACTCCACCACAAACGAGAACAAAGGCAAACAAGGTTCCAATGGAACACAAGTCTGTTACCATAGTTAAGTTCATAAACAACGCGGGCACAGCAACAACAAATCCAACAACAATTGTCGCAAAGGAAGGCGTTTTATACTTCGGATGAACTTTCGAGAATCGTTTTGGCAATAAACCATCACGACTCATGCTCATCCAAATGCGTGGTTGTCCCATTTGAAACACCAACAAAACCGAAGCCATCGCCACAACAGCACTAATGGAAATGATTCCAGCCATTTTCGGTAAGTGGATTTCATCAAATACAAACGCCAATGGATCGCCCACTGCTAGTTTTTCATACGAAACGATTCCTGTTAAAATCAAGGCAATGATGATGTAAAGTACCGTACAGATGATAATCGCCCACATCATTCCGCGCGGCAAGTCACGTTGTGGATTTTCACATTCTTCCGCAGTCGTCGAAATCGCATCGAATCCAATGTAAGCAAAGAATACTGCGGAAACTCCTTTTAAAATTCCAGTCACTCCGTTTGGCGCGAATGGACTCCAGTTATTCGTGTCCACGTAAAACATCCCAACGCCAATCACCAATAATATAATTGCTAATTTAATTACGACCATGATGTTCGATGCATTGCGGCTTTCCTTCATTCCACGATACACCAACCAGGTAATCAAGACAATGATGAACAACGCAGGCAGGTCAAAAATCAAATGAAAGCCGAAAATTTGAGGAGCACTCATCCATGCTTCTCGTGCGAGAATTAAAGATCCATCTAAATCGACTAGTTCTTTTCCTGCAGTTAACAAGGTTTTCGCTTCGTGGAATCCATTCGACGCGGACAAATAATCCATTTGAATCCAACTAGGAAGATGAATGCCATTTGGAATTCCAAGTGCTTTAATGTGAATACCTTCGAGCATGTTAGTGAAATAATCACTCCAAGAAATGGCGACCGTTATGTTCCCAATGGCGTATTCCATTATGAGCGCCCAACCAATGATCCAGGCAATGATTTCCCCAAAGGCAACATACGAATATGTGTAAGCAGAACCCGAAACAGGCACCATAGAGGCGAATTCTGCGTAAGCAAAAGCGGCAAATCCACACGCAATTGCTGTAAACAAGAATAAAAAGATAACAGCTGGTCCACCCTGCGAACTCGCTTCACCGATCGTGCTGAAAATTCCTGCACCGATGATCGCTGCAATTCCAAAAGCAGCTAAATCTCTAACCTTTAAGTGTTTTCCAAGGGAATGTGCATCACTATTCTCATCGTTTTTACGCACTTGCTCTAAAATGTCATGAACAGATTTTTTGCGAAAGAGGGAATTCCAGGTCATACGAATGTTTGTTTAGCGCACTAAAAGTAGGAAATAATTTAAGATTTTGCCCGAATGCGAACAGCTTTCCTTTTCATCTGTTACTTTTGTATGGTGGAAAAATGCATAGAAATAAAAGGAGCAAGGGTTCATAACTTGAAATCCATTGACGTAAAAATCCCTCATGGCAAATTGACGGTGATCACTGGAGTTTCAGGTTCCGGGAAATCAAGTTTGGCATTTGATACGATTTTCGCTGAAGGACAAAGACGTTTCATCGAAAGCATGTCCTCTTACGCCCGACAGTTTTTGGGGAAATTAAACAAACCTGAAACGGAATACATCAAAGGAATCGCTCCGTCGATTGCCATCCAGCAAAAAGTTATTTCGAGCAATCCGCGATCCACCGTAGGAACCACTACCGAAATATACGATTACCTCAAGTTGTTTTATGCGAGAGTTGGAAAGACCTATTCACCCGTTTCCGGGAATGAAGTCCAAAAACATCAGATTAAAGATGTCATCGATTTCCTAGGTAAACACTGGCTGAACGAAGCAATTGCCATTCTTTGTCCAATAACGTTATTTGAAACCGAAACATATTTACAAAAATTAGAATCACTTTACAAACAGGGTTTTACAAGAGTATACTTAAATGATTCATTTAAATTAATTGAGGACTTATTAAGTTCTGAATTCGACGAAGAATTCCTTTTAGCAATTGATCGTTTCAGCAATGATTTCTCGGATGAAAGCAATTTAAACCGTTGCACAGATTCACTTGGACTTGCGTTTACGGAAGGAAAAGGAATGTGCGCCATCCTGCATCACAAAGAGCAAAAACTACAATGGTTCAGTAACCGTTTCGAATTAGATGGCATGAGTTTCCAGGAACCAAGTGTCAATCTATTTGCCTTCAATAATCCTTACGGTGCTTGTAAAACCTGTGAAGGATACGGAATGGTACTTGGAATCGATGAAGAATTGGTTTTTCCGAATCGAAACCTCAGCGTATACGAAGGCGCAATCGCACCCTGGAAAGGCGATTCAATGGGTGAATATTTGAATCAATTAACGTTCAATGCGAAGAAATTTGACTTCCCAATTCATCGCCCAATCAAGGACTTAAGTCCAGAACAGTATGCATTACTTTGGAAAGGAAATACTTATTTTGAAGGTTTAAGTAAATTCTTTAAATTCATTGAAGGTCAGACATATAAGATTCAATATCGCGTCATGCTTTCTCGCTACCGCGGAAAAACAAGTTGTCCTGAATGTAAGGGCACACGATTGCGTGGAGACGCCGCTTATGTAAAAATAAATGATTGTTCGATCCAAGATGTTGTCCTGAAATCAATCGACGAAGCAGCCGCGTTTTTCCAAGAACTTTCTTTAAACGATTACGACCGTCAAGTATCGAAACACATTCTTCCGGAAATCAAACAAAGACTTGGTTTTTTACAAGACGTTGGACTCGGCTACCTTACACTAAACCGCGGAGCAAATACGCTATCTGGAGGAGAATCGCAACGCATCCACCTAGCCACATCTTTGGGAAGCAGCCTGGTTGGGTCCATTTACATTTTGGACGAACCGTCGATTGGCTTACATCCAAAAGATACCGCTCGACTCATAAAAGTCTTACTCAACCTGAAAGCACTTGGAAATACCGTGATTGTTGTGGAGCACGAAGAAGAAATCATGATGGCAGCCGATGAAATCTTAGACATCGGGCCATTGGCGGGTTCACACGGTGGAGAAGTTGTTTTTCAAGGTGATTATAAAGCACTCATCAATGCAAAAGACAGTTTAACAGCTAACTATTTACTTGGAATAAAGGAGATTCCTGTTCCACAAAAGAGACGAAGTGGAAAAAACCGCATCACCCTTTCGGGAGCAAGACAAAACAATTTAAAAAACCTCACACTCGATTTTCCACTAAATAAACTCGTGTGCATCACGGGAGTTTCTGGATCAGGAAAGTCAACATTAATCAAATCATTGCTGTACCCATCCATTCGAAAAGAACTTGGATTAAGCGGGGATTTAATCGGGAAATGCGACGGAATCTCAGGAGATTTAAAATCGATCAAGCACGTAGAATTCGTTGACCAGAATCCCATTGGAAAGTCTTCACGCAGCAACCCAATTACTTATGTTAAAGCTTTCGATGACATACGAGAACTATTTGCTAGACAACAACTTGCAAAAATGCGCGGATACAAGCCAGGCTTCTTCAGTTTCAATGTGGAAGGTGGACGCTGCGAGATGTGTGAAGGCGAAGGAAGTATTACCGTTGCGATGCAATTTATGGCGGATGTTCACCTGAATTGTGAAGCTTGTAAAGGAACGCGCTACAAGTCCGAAACCTTAGAAATTGAATACCGAGGAAAATCCATTTACGACATTCTCGAGATGACACTTGATGAATCATTGGCATTCTTTAAAGAAGGTCAAGACCGTCTAGATGCGAAAATCGTCGAGAAAATTCATCCATTGGTCGATGTCGGATTAGGTTATTTAAAAGTAGGACAATCCTCCAGCACGATGAGTGGCGGTGAAGCGCAGCGCATCAAACTTGGATCATTCTTAGCCAAAGGAACGCAAGCGCCTCCTACGCTATTTATCTTCGACGAACCAACAACGGGATTGCATTTTTACGACATTGACAAGTTGATCATTGCGTTTAATGCCTTAATTGACCGTGGACATTCCATTTTAGTCATTGAGCACAACATGGAAGTAATCAAATGTTCGGATCACATCATCGAATTGGGTCCAACAGGCGGTGAACAAGGTGGACACTTACTATTTGAAGGAACACCAGAAGAAATGGTAGCGGCTAAAAACACAGAAACAGCGCAGTACTTAGAACAAAAACTACATCCAAGGCGTTAACTATCGGAGAATTGTGCATTTATCTGTTGATAAATTCAGACTCCAAAACGAATCCAATGTGAAGATTCCTTTAACTTTGCATAAAAATTACATACATGTCAGCAGATATTTTCGAAAAAATTCAGGCGAATCGCGGACCTATTGGACAACACGCGAAAGAATCTCATGGATATTTTACTTTTCCAAAGTTAGAAGGTCCAATTGGCCCACACATGATTTTCCGTGGCAAAACACGTTTGAACTGGTCATTGAACAATTATTTGGGATTGGCTGATCATCCAGAAGTGAGAAAAATCGATGGAGAGGCAGCAGCTGAGTTTGGACTTGGTTCACCAATGGGCGCACGTATGATGAGTGGAAACTCTGATTACCACGAACAATTGGAACGCGAATTATCCGCTTTCGTTAATAAAGAAAGTACCATCCTTTGTAACTTCGGATATCAAGCGGTTGTATCGGCAATTGACTGCTTAGTGGATCGTCACGATGTAATCGTTTACGACGCAGAATCTCACGCATGTATCCTTGATGGTGTTCGTTTACACATGGGGAAACGTTTCGTTTTCAAACACAATGATTTAGAAGATTGTGAAAAACAATTGCAACGCGCAACGAAATTAGCAGCGGAAACAGGTGGTGCCATTTTGGTGATCACGGAAGGTGTTTTCGGAATGCGTGGAGACCAAGGAATCGTTAAAGAAATCGTTGATTTAAAACAAAAATATAACTTCCGTTTGTTTGTAGATGATGCGCATGGTATCGGTACACTTGGAGCAACTGGTGGAGGAACAGGTGAAGAGCAAGGTTGTCAAGACGGCATCGATATTTACTTCGGTACCTTCGCGAAATCGTTTGCTTTGATTGGTGGATTCATTTCATCTGACGAGCAAGTAGTAGAATACTTACGTTACAACATGCGTTCTCAAATCTTCGCGAAAGCGATGCCAATGCCATTGGTAGTTGGTTTATTGAAACGTTTGGAATTGATGAGAAATCACCCTGAATACAAAGCGAAATTGTGGGAAATCACACGCGCATTGCAATCAGGATTAACAGAAGCTGGATTCGAGATTGGTCCAACCAACTCATGTGTGACGCCAGTTTACTTGAATGGATCTATTCCAGAATCAACAAACTTGATTTACGACTTACGTGAGAACTACAATGTATTCTGTTCGATGGTTGTTTACCCAGTTGTACCAAAAGGAATGATTATTCTACGTTTGATTCCAACCGCAACACATACCTTAGAAGATGTAAGATACACGATTGAGTGTTTCTCTAAAATCGTTGGTAAATTGAAAGCTGGAGAATACGTTTCAGATAAAATTGCAGCGGTTTAATTCAAACCGAAAATGACAACATAAAAAAAGGAGCTTGAAAAGGCTCCTTTTTTGTTTTAGACGGAAATCAACTGATGCTTTATGGCGTAAAGGACAATGCCAGCCATGTTTTTGGAATTGGTTTTCAAAAGAATTTTATCTCGATGTGATTCCACCGTTTTCTTGGATAAAAAAAGGATATCCGCAATTTCCTGACTTGTTTTTTCCTGACAAATGAGTTGAACAATTTTAATTTGTTGGCTGGTTAAGTCTGTGGTGTTGAATGTGTTTTGAATGACCTTTTTATCAATGAATCCTTGAATCTTGGACAGAGGAACTCGCTCATTAACATAGAATCCCAATTCAACCACTTGTTCAATAGCATCAATAATTTCTGTTATGTCTTGTACTTTCAGCAAATATCCCCTACCACCACATTTCAAAAAGCGATCAATAAAAGCCTCATTGTCATACGAACTTAAGCCAATGATTTTCAAGTTCGGGAATTTTCTAGTCAACAATTCTGTCGTTTCCCACCCATCCATTACGGGCATTTGAATATCCATCAGAACAACATCCACCTGTATTCCTTTATTTTCCTTGAACCAACTGATGACATCGATGCCATTTGAAGCTTGGTAAACGACTTCGATGTGCGAGTGAGCATCAAATAATTTTTTCATGCCTTGTTGAACGAGCATCTGATCGTCCACAATCACGAGTTTAATGTTGGATTTCATGCAATGGGATTTTAATTCGAATGTGATTCTGTTTGTCAGAACTCACTTGGTAATCTATGGTTGCTTTCAACTGCTGAATTCTAGATTGTATGCTTTTCAAGCCATTTCCATTTTTCTGCATGAGTAAACGTTTGACATCTTCATTCTTCAAACCAATTCCGAGGTAGTAAAAATAAAGGTGCAAGTGCGCTTTATCATGTTGCATTTCTAGTAAAAGCTTAGACGCATTTCCATGTTTTAAAATGTTATTGATACATTCCTTGATAATTCGATAAACGTTTAATTCAGCATCCAAGGTTAATCGATTTACTGGCATATCCGCATGAAAATCTATGTCCAAACGCTTTGTCAAATTCACAGATTGAATGAATTCGGTTAAAGCAACTTCCAATCCCATTTTCACTAGAGAAGGCGGTAAAACGCGATTCGAAATTTGTCGAATGGCCTCCGCGGTTTTTTCGATCAACACGATGGTCTCCTCCAATATTTCTGCTTGTTCGTGCGATGCATTTGAAAGCGCTTTTGCATTCAGGATGTTTAACTTCGACACTAATAATAAGCCCCCAATTTCATCGTGTAAGTCCATGGCTATGGACAAACGCTCTTTTTCTTCGGCTTTCACCGTTGCTTCGTTCAGTTCACGATCGAAGTTGATTTGAGTCTCTCTTAAAAGAGCTTGTTCACGTTTCAATCGTTTTGTGTAAAATTTATAAAGCAAAATGAATGCAATTGAAATCAACATCAGAACGCAAGATGTTGTGATAACTAATTCGAGAAAGTGGATTTTTTCGGGATGTTCCAAAATGAAAAAGCGATTAATAATTTAAAACTTCCTTCAATAAAATTATGTAAATACCATAAATCAGTTTTAATTATTTTAGAAATATAATAGATCAATAGAAATACAGAAGTTTTGTAGGAAATAAAATAAATACTGAAACCAGTTAATTGACTTTCATTTTTAGAATATTCATCATTTTTTAACTGATCAAAAAGAAAAAATAGAACTAGTGAAATTTCAAAAAGATTCGTGGCTTTAAATCCATCCAGCACATAATTACTCGTCCCCATATCATAAAATATTTTTATAAAAATGCATAGAACTATTAAATTGATTGTCTTTATTGCATACTCCTTTTTAATCATTTTATGATAAATCGCCGTAATGCAAACAAACTCAATGATTCCATAAGTATTAAATACTATTACATTGTGTATGCCCAGCTTTGAGGTAATCAATAAAGTAATTGTTGAGATAACGGATGTAATCAAATAAGTCAACAACCAAAATTTCAATTGAATTTCTTTGTTCAACAATATTAAAACCGGAATCAATCCAGCTATTAATTGAAAAAAAACAGAAGGATAAAGCAAATTCACTATGAATTTAAAGCATTGTCAGCGGAGCAATTGGGAGGACAAATTAAACCTGAATCAAAAATTTTCCCTTCAACTAAATCATTACCGTTTACATCAATACCCACAACTACATTCGTTAATTCCCCTAAATCATCTATACCATTATAAATCCTCAGTCCAACACAATTATCTTGGTCCATTACTCCCAAAAACAGATCTGTTGAATAGGAAACTGCTTTTGATAAATTGGGGTATGTACTTCTGAATGTTGCTGTTAATTTTGATGCTTGTTCCAACGTAATGTATTTTCCTGCCATGTTTAGATTTTTTATCGAAAATACATAAAAAGATTGTTTCAAATTCCTCATATCTAATTTCGATATGCTAAATTCATGTTTTACAGACTTTTAACAATTCAATATAAGTGTTTACACTTACTTTTTTAAGTGTTTATACTTATTGGAATGAATCACCATCAATCACAAGCAGTTTTCATTTTTCACAATAAAAAAAGTACATACCCCTATTTTAAACAGTGTTTTCACTTAGTACTAGTCTTGAAATTGACATCTAAATTTGTACAAATTAAAAGTTCAATCATGCTGAAAAAAATAACACTAAAAGCTTTTGCCATTATTTTGATTTCCTTAAATATTGGTCGCAGCCAAACACCAGTAGACCTTGGATTTGCCACTCTCGTTTGGGAAGATGATTTCGATTTTCACGACCCTACGAAATGGATTATAATTAATGATTGTGACCACGACGGCGATCAACAGGTTTATAGAAATTCTAATGTAAGTTTTGCTGGAGGTATAATGAAAATTAATCTTCGAAATGAGCAAATTAGCTATCCCAGCACTAATATTAATATTCCTAATTATTCTTGGGCATGTGGAGGTATACACAATATAAATTACAATTACACTTCTGGATGGGTAGAATCAACAAATATTCGTTCATTTAACTATGGATATATTGAAGCCACAATTAAATTTCCTAATAATTATTTTGCTGCGCCTGGATTCTGGTGTTGGAGAAATGATGGTCAAGTATCGTATTCAAATGACTCAGAAATAGATATTGTGGAATCGGTAGATGATGGACTACATAATTCGTATAGTACTTCAATATACAGTACGAATATTCATACAAATGCAAGCGGTGCATATCTTTCTTATCCAGAAGTACCAAGATATGTTGAAATTTCCAAGCCGAATTTTAGCTTTTCCGATTGGCATACTTACGGTCTTGAAAAGTCACCTGATCGCATTATTTGGTATCTTGATCACCAAATAGTTCGTGTTTTATACAATCACCAAATGATTGATCCGGAAAGAATAATCTTTAATCTGATGATCAAAAATTTATCGAATCTTCCTGCAAATATTAATGAAACTTTGCAAATAGATAACTTTCGATGTTATGAAGTAGACTATGAGTGTCAAGATAATGGAGTTATTTGCGGAAGTCTTTTCCCAAGCAACAATGTATTCTCCACACTTAACGTTGGTAATAACATTTGCTCAAACACAGTTAATGTTGGTTCTCAAGTAGTCCTCAAAGCACAAAATAATATTACTCTAAATAATAATTTCTTTTGCCCAATTGGTGGCGAATTATTTTTACTAACCGGCGGATGCCACTAAATTTTATTACAATGAGATCACTTATAACTTTATTTTTTACTAGTTTAATAACTATTAGCGTCTTCGGTCAATTAAAAGTTGATGCATTTGGAAAAGTAATTATTGGTAATTTGGGTGCTGGTCAAAACTCATCTTGTTTAATTAACGGGAATTTACAATTACAACAAAACTATTCAATCAACAATCAAAACCATCAAGTGCAATTTTATATAAAAACAGGTAATGGAGAACCCGGTGTTGATATTGGTAGTACTAAAAATAAAATTGCTTTTTACTTGGATGGAAGCTTCAATTCGCTCTTTGCGAGTAAGTACAATAAAGTTTCGGATTCAATCATTAAGTTCAACCACTTTAGTATTCAAGATCCTCTAACTAAACTTATGATGTTGAAACCATACAATTATAATACAGTAACCATGGGCGCTGATTCATCTTATACTACACTTTCGGAATATGGATTTTTCTCACAAGAAGTTGAAAACACATTAAGCGAAGTAAACATTACTGAAAACCAACACGGCCTTAAATTATTAGATTATGATCAAATTATACCATTGTTAGTTGCGGCAGTAAAGGAACAACAATATCAATTAGATTCTTTGAAAGAGGTGATAGCAACTTGCTGTGCTGCGGATAGATCTTCAAACCCCACGAAATCCAGTACTTTTTCCAGACTATCCAGGTCTGAAATCACTCAAATTTCTCCTAATCCGAACAATGGAATATTTCAAATAGATTTCTATATTACAGAACTTAAATCAGATGTTTCATTTGAGATTTTAGATATGAATGGACAACTCATTAAGACTATTCAACAAAAGACTAATGTTAGTAATAAGCAAAGTATTGAAGTGAATTTGAATAATATTGTGACTGGCCAATATATAGTGCGTATGCTTATCAATGAGCAAATCTGTGATTCGAAAAAATTATTAGTGTATTAAATCATTTTTATTGTAATTCGATAAGATAAGGATTACTGAAATTATTTTAATTGTTTATTAGATCCTATTTTAATTTACGCTAAATTAAACTCATGAAAACAATCCTTTTCCTTACCGTCTTAATACTCTCTAGTTGCGAGTTGCAATACCAAAAGCAATTACACCCATATAACTTAACCGTATACGATGAAAATGGAAATGTCACTGAATCAGTATTCCAAATGTATAAATTAGTAGAGCGAAACAAGGAGTTTCTTATTTTAAAATCAGATGAAACAGACACATTATTTTTTGACGATAAAACACATCTTCATGGGGTGATAAAGGATTGGAGGAATATGCAAACCCGCGAATCGACATTTACAGGTGAATTGACGGTAAATAAATATAAAAAAATAGAAATCACTGGAGTTTGCACTAAACTTATAGGTAGTGAATATCGCGATCTGAAATGGGTTTTAAACTAAATACAAGAGATGAAGCGTATTACATTGTTTATATTTTTATTGATTTTAGCAGGGAGAATGAATAGCCAAACCTCCTTCCAATTAGAAGCCGGAATAAAAAGTGGTATTGCTACTATTTACAACCCAAGTATCACAAACGTGGGATATGTACATGATTATCGCGTGGGTGGCGTTCATGCTGCAAACATAATACTGCGCAAAACCTGGAAAAAGAATGTACTTTCTATTGGGACTCAACTTCAGTTTACCAATGTAAAATATCAAAATTTTTCATCACCAAACTATATTGATTCTTCGTTGTGGCAGATGAATTATGTGAACTATTCGAACCGTATGTTTCATGCGCAACTGATGTTGGGTTTCCATAGGCGCTTACCTTTAGGATTAGAAATTGGCGCATACTTAACCCCAACACTCCTTTGTGTTTCCATCGAAAATTATAAAACGAGTGATGGTTATTTTGATTTTATTCGTACAACG
>CANHMH010000054.1 GCA_947461635.1 Flavobacteriales bacterium
GCTTGATTTTTCCACTTCCAGTGATGGTGAATCTCTTCTTTGCACTGGATTTTGTTTTCATTTTAGGCATTACTACTTTTTTTAAAAGTTAAACATCTATATCAGCTTCATTATTTCTTTTTCGAGTTGATCATTAAGATCATCTTTTTTCCTTCCAATTTTGGCAGCTGTTCAATAACACCAAAATCAGCTAATTCTTGCGCAAATTTCAATAAAAGAATTTCACCACGGTCTTTAAACACGATGGTTCTTCCTCTAAAGAACACATAGGCTTTCACTTTACTTCCCTCTTCCAAAAACTTTTTAGCGTGAGCTAATTTGAATTGGAAATCGTGATCATCTGTATTAGGTCCAAAACGAATCTCCTTTACGACGATTTTGCTTTGTTTTGCTTTTAATTCTTTTTGTTTACGCTTCTGGTTGTAAAGGAACTTTTTATAGTCCATTATCTTACAAACAGGTGGTTTTGCATTAGGAGAAATCTCCACCAAATCCATTTCTTGTTCTTCTGCTAGAGCAATTCCTCTAGAAACAGACATTACTTGAGGCTCTTCACCTTCAATTACCAAACGAATTTCAGCAGCAACAATTTTATCGTTAATCCTGTGTTGCGCTTCAACTTCTCTTTTTACAAACGGTCTCGAATTTCTTCTCATTCAATAATTTAAATACTTATGACAATTCCGCAGCGATTGCTTCTTGCACCATTGCAACAAACGCCTCTTGGGTAACTGATCCGTGATCTCCGTGTCCTCTTTGTCTTACTGATACTTGGTTTGAATCAAACTCTTTCTCTCCAACAATGAGCATAAATGGCACTTTTGCCAACTCTGCATCACGTATTTTCTTACCAATTTTTTCATTTCGGTCGTCAACAAGTCCGCGAATATCGTAATTATTTAGGAATTCTAAAACTTTTTCTGCGTACTCGTTGTATTTATCTGAAATCGGAAGGACAATAAATTGCTCGGTTGACAACCAAAGTGGGAAGTCTCCAGCGCAATGCTCTAACAATACTGCAACGAATCTTTCCATCGAACCGAAAGGTGCACGGTGTATCATTACCGGACGATGTTTTTGATTATCTGCTCCAACATACTCCAAGTCAAAGCGTTCAGGTAAATTGTAATCTACTTGGATTGTACCTAATTGCCACTCCCTTCCAAGTGCATCTTGAACCATAAAATCTAATTTAGGTCCATAAAATGCTGCTTCACCATATGCAACAACTGTTGTCAATTCTTTTTCAGCAGCGGCTTCAATAATTGCTTGTTCCGCTTTAACCCAATTCTCTTCTGAACCGATGTATTTTTCACGGTTCACTTTATCTCTTAAAGAAATTTGTGCCTTGAAATTATTGAAGTTTAATGTTTTCAATACATAAAGAACGATGTCAATGACATTTTTAAACTCATCCTTCACTTGTTCCTGCGTACAGAAAATGTGTGCATCATCTTGCGTAAACCCACGAACTCTTGTCAGACCGTGTAATTCACCTGATTGCTCATAACGATAAACTGTTCCAAACTCTGCGAATCTTGCTGGTAAATCTTTGTATGAACGAGGTTTCGCTCTAAAAATCTCGCAGTGATGCGGGCAGTTCATCGGTTTCAAATAGAACTCTTCATTTGGATCTGGAGTACGAATCGGCTGAAATGAATCCGCCCCATACTTCTCGTAGTGTCCAGAAGTCACATACAACTCTTTGTTTCCAATATGCGGTGTAATCACTTGTTGGTAACCAGCTTTCTTCTGCGCTTTCTTTAAGAAATTTTCGAGGCGCTCTCTCAAAGCAGCACCTTTCGGCAACCACATTGGAAGTCCTTGTCCAACCTTCTGAGAAAAAGTAAAAAGCTCTAATTCTTTTCCTAATTTTCTATGATCGCGGCGTTTAGCCTCTTCTAATTTTTCTAAATGCTCTGTTAATTCCGCTTGCTTTGGAAAGGTAACGCCATAAATGCGTGTGAGCTGTTTGTTTTTCTCATCCCCTCTCCAATAAGCTCCTGCAATAGCTGTTAATTTTACCGCTTTAATGAATCCTGTGTCCGGAATGTGTGGACCACGGCATAAATCAGTAAAATTTCCTTGCGTGTAAAAGGTTATTGTTCCATCTTCCAATTCAGATAACAATTCCAATTTATATGGATCTTGTTTCTCTGTGAAATAAGCAATTGCCTCAGCTTTAGAAATTTCTTGTCGAACAAATGGATTCTTCGCTTTCGCTAATTCCTTCATCTTTTGCTCAATTTTCTCTAAATCTTTCTCGGAAATCGTATGATCCATGAAGTCAATGTCGTAATAGAATCCACTATTTACTGGTGGACCAATCGCGAGTTTAACACCTGGAAAATGAAACTCAATCGCTTCAGCCATCAGATGGGCAGATGAGTGCCACATGGTTGATTTACCATCGGTGTCATTCCATGTCAACAATTGCAATTCACAATTTTCATTGATTGGAAGGACTGCATCCTTCACTTGTCCATTGACACGTGCTGCTAATACATTACGCGCCAATCCTTCGGAAATAGACATTGCAATTTGCAATGCAGAAGTCCCCTTCTCATATTCCCTGATTGTTCCATCTGGAAAAGTAACCTGAATCATCTGTTCTTATCGTATTTTTGAAGTGCAAAGATAATAATATCCGCCGGAATCAAGCCTTACTATTTGAATCTGATAAGTGAATGAGAATTTGTTGGATATCCTTTTGTAGGTTTCTAAATGAAGCCCCCATTCCTTCGCTGTCCAATTGAACATCCGGAATCTCCTTGGATATGTACGAAACAAAGCGCCAAACCTCCAAAACATTCTCAACAGAAACGGTATACGGTTCATAACTCGGATTGGAAGAAACGAGTAATAACTGCTGTGCTTCTTTTAATTGATTGAAGACATATTTGAAGACAATCCCATCGTTATTTGTCACAATAACACAAGGTGAATTGGATGACAAACTCAACCAATCTTGTACAAACTCACCTACGACATAAGAACCATTCGAAATAGGAGGCATGGAATCACCGGCAATCGGAAATGCACGGTACTTTCTATTTTTGGATAAAAAAGGCAACTTAAGCGTTGGTAAATCACGCATAAACTCTGGGTCCGCGTATCCTGCGACATAACCTGCACGTACTTTTTCTGGAATCAATTCCACCTCTTCTTCATTATCTGAATTGACAACAGTGGTTAGGATGCGTAAATTCGTTCCTTTCGCTCCTGTTTTCCAATGATTTTCCATGGAACTCCAATCAGAATCAACGTATTTCGAAAAGTCTTTCGCGATTAAATCATCCAATGTCACTTTATGAAATTGGGAAATGGTCAATAACATTTCCAAACTCGGCTGGGCTACCTCATTTTCGTATCCACTGTAGGTCGATCGATTTAAATTCAAGGCTTGCGCCAGTTCCTCCTGGGATTTACCGGATCTTTTTCTTAAGAGTTTGAGGTTCGCTGCTATAAACATGTTGTAGATTTTACCTCACAAAGATAACAAATTACGAATAACTCATCATTATTTTGATTAATAAATAATCATTGAGATACAAAGCGGTAACTGATGTATCCAGAAACATTTCCGGATCCAGCATTGAATTTAGACATTCCGGCATATTTTAAGGCTTGCTCAACCATACACGGTGTTGTAGAAGTACTTCGATTATTGTCCACACTTTTAGCAATAACACGACCAGCATTATTTACAGTGATATTAATAACCACTGAACCCGCAGAATTATAACCACAGGTGTATCCTGGATTTCGAACGTTCCACTTTTTATTCTCAAATGCAGTCCTTCCCGGTAAAGAAAAATCAACCATGACACTCCCTGAGTATTGATTTTGACTGCCACTTTGATTGGTGTTCGGATTAACTTTCCCCGTATTTCCGTTGTTTTTGGATTTCAATCGTTCTGCAGATTCCGTTTTGATTTTCTCACGCTCCCTCGCGCCACCAAATTCATCGTAAAGACTTTGTTCAAAATCTCTGGCACTTTGTTCAGGATTACCAGAGCGTGTTGAACTAGCGGCATCCTGCGACCAATCTTGCTGCGAACGTTGTCGATTATCCGAGGCATCACGCACCACATTCCGAACCTCTCCCCCAGCCTGTATGGAAGGATCTTGCTGTAGGGTTAATTCAATTTCTTCTGGAACTTCTTCAATGGACACTGAAAATTCATCTGATTCTATGGATGTTTCCTTTCGAACGGTTGTCAATTCTAGATAAACAAAAACTCCTACATAGATCGTTAGAATACTAATGAGTATTCTAAAAAACTGTTCTGGATTTTTAATTATTCTTTTCATTCCACCAAGCTAATGTACGCATGCGTTTTCGGAAAGAAATAGGTCATACGTCCATCCTGAAGTAAAACGAATGATTCCGAATCAAAGCGTTGAATGCGCTCATATTGAATTGGAAGAATTTCTTTTCCGACCTTCAAAAATAAGCCAAACTTGTCTTCATTCGATACTAAAAAGTACTCATCTTCAAAAAGTTTAATATTCGAAAAAGAAACAGGTAATATCATTTTACCCGTTGCATTCAACAATCCGAATTTATCTACTTTTCCAATGAGGTAGCCAAGTTCAGGCATGAAACGAATAAAATCATACTCAAATGGCAATGCAACTTTACCTTTTACATCCAAAAGCGCCCAATTCCCTTTGTCTTTCACTGGCCAAAATCCTGTGTAGGGACCACTTGCTTCATATATGGGTTTTTGAATCACTTTTCCATTTACATCAATTAATCCAAACTTTTCTTTTTTACGAAAAACAGCAAATCCATTCGTGAATTTCGCGACATTCATTGCATCTGCAAACCACTCAAGAGGAGCCGAGAGTATCACTTTACCCAATGAGTCAATGTAATTTAATTGTCCAGCAATTTTCACCACTGCTCTATTGGATTTTTGATCGAACTCTCCCACTAGTTCAAATTCAGGATGTTTCATTGACATCCTTTTAGAGAAATTTATTTCACCGTTTCCTCCTGCTCCAAACAATGCCTCTTGAAAATTCAAATTATACGTCTTTGATTTTCCATCTTTAACAACAGTATATAAATTTTGAGTAATTAAACTGATGTCATCAAATTCCAATGGGAAGATTAATTTACCCGATCGATTGATCACACCGTATTTCTCACCTTTTCGCACAATCGCACGGTTACTTGTAAACTCAGAGACTTCATCGTATTGAAAATCAACAATAACTTGATTTTTTTTATCAATGATTCCGAACAACTCCTCTTTTGAAACTACTGCTAATCCATCTTGAAAGGGAGCTACTTCGCTATAGATTGCCGGAACGATCAGTTTACCTTGGGCATTCATATATCCGTACTTTCCATTTGAAACGATCGGATATAATTTCATTTGAAATAAATCAATGTCCACCGAAAGTTCTTGCATAAAAGGATACTCAGGGAATTCCTTTTGGAAGGCCGCATACTTTTCTTCTGAATATTCCTTCAGATAAATTTTATAGACATTTCGCCATGCATCGTTTAGATATGGATTCGTTTTATAGGTTCTCACAAACGTTACATACTCATCCAATGAATGATTTTTTGTCGCCAAAGTGTAAATTTCTTTCGCTGCTTCCATCAAATGAGTGTTGGACGGACAATTGTCATAAAAACGAACGAAGGATGCTAATTTACCGTCAGCAGTCATTTCAGCATATTCCAAATCAAAATACAGATGTTGAGCCTTCGGCGAAAAGGATGATTCAGGCAATGAATCCATGTACAACTTTAAGGCAATGGAGGTATTCTGTTTTTTTGCCAATTCAAATGCTAACTGATCACGAAGATAAATCGCCGTATTTCTAGAAAGGAAAAAAGGATGTTTCTCAATAAACTGATTCCACGCAAACACGCTTGGATTCACTTGTATTTGATCAAAAATGAATTGACTGACAACTTGTTGATGTGCTTCAATCGTGACTTTATCGAAGGAAAATTCACTTTTCCACGTTACCTTGAGTTTTTCCGGGACCAATTGCCACAAGGTATCTGATTTCAATGCATAAAAGTAGGCGCTATCAAGGTTTCGGTAATCCTTTGAAATGTATAATTTGGACAAACCATAACAAGCGATGCTTCCACTTTTTTTCAATCCCGAGCGAAAATGTTCATTTGCTAACCCAAAGTTTTTATTCGTTAAATCAGCAAATCCTTTTTCGATGGATTTTTGTCCGAACGCGGGAAATGAAAAAAGAGCACAAATGAATAAATGGAAGAAAAACCTGTTTCTTTTCATTTCAAAGGCCATAAAATTCCATTTATTCAGCATTTTTCAACTCTCTAGGAATGAGGCAAACTGGAATCGGTTCCATTTTATGCTTGTTAGCAGCATGGAATCCCTGATAAATACGTAAGACTTCTTTTTCTCTAACAGATAATTCAGTTGAATCTCCTTTGTAATCCATCGCCCATTCCAATTCTGGATAGGATGCACCAATTTGATCTTCATCACTTCTTCCATCTTCCCAAAGTCCATCTGTTGGCGCTGCAGTTAAAATGGAATGAACAACTTGAACGGATTCAGCCAATTGAAACACTTCGGTTTTTGTCAAATCAGCGATAGGACTCACATCCACACCGCCATCTCCGTATTTTGTAAAGAATCCAACACCAAAATCTTCCACTCTATTACCAGTGCCAGCAACAAGGCAACGATTTGCTTGACCGATGGCATACAACGTCATCATACGTAAACGCGAGCGGGAATTTGCCATCGCCAAGGCTTGATGCGAAATATCAAAAGGCATGACGGATTCGAAAGAAGAAAAAATATCAGTTAATGGAATCTCAAAAGCTTGCACATTGGAAAAACGTTGTTTCAAATCTTGAATATGCTCTTGGGCGCGATTATACTCAGCACTGGTTTGACGAATCGGCATATTCAATAAAATAACCTTCGAACCAGTTAAGGCGCAAAGTGTGGAAGTCAAAGCTGAGTCAACACCACCGGAAACGCCAATGATGAAACCATCTACCTTTGCTTTTTCCTGATACGTTTTTAACCAAGCAACAATATGTGTAGCAATTGGATTCAATTAAAAAAGGATTGAGAATTTCAACACCACTTGATTTTGCGTTGATTTATTGGAGAAATAAACTTTGTTTAAATTGCTATCTAAAATAAACATAGTCTTTTTGTCATCAGAACGATCTAAAAACAAGGGAACAAATCCATAGTAATAGCCAAGTTCTGCTTTTAATACCGTTGTTCCTGCAAAATTCCATTCAGCTCCACCAGAAAATCCGATATTCGAGTTGAAAATAAATAATTCTCCTTTTGAAGCCATATCAACATTTTCTTGGTTTTTCCACAACACCAAAGGATCGTTCAAATTATCCAAGGAAAATCCAGAATCATTGATTTTATTAGAAACCAAAAAGCGATTACGTAAACCAAAATTGGCGAAATAGCGAAAATCTCCAATGAACTCTGTTCTGAAATTAAGGTAAATTGGTAAACTTATGTATACCGGATTGTACGTGCGTTCACTCAACAAAAAATACTTATCTGTCGTCGCAACTGTTTCTTTCTGATTTTTAATGACTTTATCTGTGTATCGGTAAAAGACATTGGCATCCTCTTTTTTGTATTTCAAGTTTTCAATATCGAATTCTAAACCGAAGGTATATGCAAGGTTCTTTGTTTCCTTGAATGCTCTAGTGAAATTTGTACCTAACGTAAATGTTGCACCAACTCCATTTGCAGAAAGATAATTCGTTCCCATTTTTAACATGCTCACTCCGACACCCCCTACTAATCCAGCTTGCAAGGATTTATCCCCAACGGTTTGAGAATGCGATCCAACAGCAAGAAAAGCTGAAAAAATAACGCTTGATACTCGTTTGATTGACATTGATCTCATGTGATTCTGTTTTAAGTGTTAATTTTGAGCAAAAATAAGAATTATCGTGAAACCCTTTCGCTTCATACCCCTGCTTTTTGGATTAGTGATATTCATCTTTGCTTCTTGTTCATCGAACACCTACGAAGTAAACGTCGATGAAGTTCCATTAAACATCGAATTTGTCAATTTAGACTCCATGGCTTTCCACGCGAATTGGACTCAAAGAGACCAATTGTTTCTGCGTTTAAAGAAAAAAGATGAAGAGCTTTTCAACTTCGCTTTCTCCTACGCCTTGGAAATTCCCTTAACATCTGACACGGCCTTCCGAAATGGCATCAATTCGTTTTATGTCAATCCATACATTTTCGCGTTAGAGAAGGAATTAGCTGCCAAAGGTAAATGGCGTCAAGAATCCAGTGAACGAATGTTGAATGGATTCAAACGATTATCCTATTTCATTCCCGCATGGAAAAAACCAGAAACTGTTTATTTCATCAATAGCCGTTTTGCTGCAAGCGCGTATTGTACGGATAAGTCGATTGCCATTGGACAAGAACGTTATTTAGGACCAGCGAACAGATTGATACAACAGCTTCCACCAAATCAATTTTACGGATGGATCAAAGAAGCAATGCAAGCAAAATTTGTCAGTTCAGATGCTTTGTTAGTTTGGATAAGCTCTTATGGACTGGAGGAAACAACGGAAAATTACGCAAGCGAAATGATTCGCTGGGGGAAAATGCTCTTTTTGACACGTATTTGTTTACCAGAATTACCTGAATCAGATGTATTGCGCTATTCCAAAAAGGACTTTGATTGGGCTGTCGCAAGCGAGAAATCTTTCTGGGAATACTTGGTCGATGAAGAGTTATTATTCAAAACGGATGAAGAAACCCGGATGAACTTGCTTCACGAAGGACCATTTACAACAGGACTCCCAAAAGAAAGCCCTGACCGAATGGGACGTTTCATGGGATACATGATTGTCAAACAATACATGGAAAATAACGACATTAGTCCAAAAGAATTAATGCGCATTCCTTACAATAAAATTCTCCAAAAATATCAAGTTAACTAATTATGAGTGATCAAATTACAAAGAAATCCGACATCGTTATTACCGTTGGACTAGATGCAAACCAAATTCCATCCGCAATCAAATGGAGTGCGGTTGACACTAATGTTTCCGATGCGGCCGCATCTGCTTTTTTACTTTCTATTTGGGATCCAAAAGAGAAAAACACGATGAAAATCGACTTGTGGACAAAGGACATGAGCATCGAAGAAATGAAACAATTCTTTCATCAAACTTTACTCACAATGGCGGATACGTTTGAAAAAGCAACGGGTGAACATCTAATCAGTGAAGACCTCCGTGACTATTGCTATCATTTCGCAACAAAAATGGAAATCCTACCTGAGGAATGAAGTTTACGCTAGAAAAAATGCACACGAAGCACGAGGAAACCATTCAATATTTCCTCCCTACTTTGGAGAAATCCGTTTGCTTGAATGATTTCATTGGAAAAGAAATTCAATTACATTGGACCGGAGTTATTACGTGTCGAACATGTGCAAAAAAGACGAAAAAATCCTTTGGTGAAGGTTTTTGTTTTTCGTGTTTTAGCAATGCTGCTGAAGCCAGTCCCTGTATTTTACATCCAGAATTGTGTGAAGCCCACTTAGGAAAAGGACGCGACATCGAATACGAAATAAAAAATCACCTTCAACCACATTACGTTTACCTTGCGGCGACGGACATCGTCAAAGTTGGTGTGACACGAGCAACGCAAATCCCAACACGTTGGATTGATCAAGGCGCGAACAAAGCCATTCTTTTGGCAGAGGTTCCGAATCGTTATTTGGCTGGTGTGATTGAAGTTGCGTTAAAGGACTTTTATGCGGATAAAACCAATTGGCAAAATATGCTTCGCGACATTCAAGATGATTCCATCGATTTGATCGAAGAAAAATGGCAAGTATGCGATCAATTACCGGCTGATTTAGCGCAATATTGGTTGGAGAACGATGAAATTCTTACTTTTAACTATCCCGTTGTTGCGTATCCGAGCAAAGTGCAATCCATGACCTTCGATAAAGAAGCAACAATTACGGGGAAATTAGTTGGCATCCGCGGACAATACGTGTATTTAGATGAGCAAAAAGTCATCAATTTACGACGTCACACGGGATATGAAATAGAATTTACGGCATAATGGTTCGACTCATTCATCAAATTTTGGATTTTTTCTATCCGCTTGTCAAACGTATTTTTGACAAGACCACTTACTATTATGCAGCTTGCGGCAGTGGAAATTTAGTCTTGAGTTGGATCTTGTTTTTTTTCTTTTTCAACGTAATCTTTAAAAAGAAAGACTTTGTTTTAGCGAATCTTCCTTTCGGTATTGACGAAAAAACCATTTCAGCATTAACCTTGAGTTCCATTGTTTGCGCATGTATTTCCTTTCTTGTTGGATTTCTTTTGATGCGTTATGTTGTCTTCACCGCAAGTCAGTTGCGCGGCAGGTCTCAATTTTTGCGCTATGGAATTAGCGCCATTATCACATCAACAACCAATTGGGGATTACTGAAAATACTTGTGCTTGGAATGGGGATTTTTCCATCCATCGCGAATGTACTTGCCTCTTGTGTGGTGGTAACCATAAGTTATTTACTGCAACGAAAATTCAGTTTTAAATAATTCGTATGTGCGGAATTAGCGGAATCGTTCAACTTCAAGGGCAAGACAGTCAATTGTCAGGCATTTTGAAAAACATGAACGACAAACTGAAGCACCGTGGTCCAGATGATGAAGGATTTACCCTTTTTCACAATGGAAGTGCACACTGTTTTGCTGGTCAAGATACTCCTGCAGCTAGTTTAACTTCCAATCTTCCATACGCGCCGAAAGCACAAATTGAAACAACATTAAAAAATTCGGTTCAAGTTGGATTTGGACACCGTCGTCTAGCAATCATTGATTTAAGTGCGGGTGGACATCAACCAATGTGTCTTCAAGGAAATGAGCGTATTTGGATTACCTTGAATGGCGAAATTTACAATTACATTGAGTTACGTGAAGAATTACAATCCTATGGTTTCGTTTTTCATACGGAATCGGATGTGGAAGTTGTATTAGTTGCCTATCAACATTGGGGAACGAATTGCTTGGATCATTTTAATGGCATGTGGTCCTTCGTCCTTTACGACATGGATAAAAATCAATTGTTTGGCGCCAGAGATCGATTCGGCGTGAAACCATTGTATTATTTACAAAATGAGCAACACTTTGCGTTCGCCTCGGAACAAAAAGCATTATTGGAGGTTCCAAGTTATACACGCGCAGTTAATTTGGATGCGATGCTGCCATTCTTACTTTATGGACAAGTTGAATTGCATAGCGAAGGATTTTTCAAGGATCTTTACGAACTAAAACCTGGACATTTTTTCACGTTTGACTTATCCAATTCGAAACTGAAAACAGAAAGGTATTTTGAATTATCTGCCACCAATAAAAATCAAGCATTTCATGCCGCTTCCTTTGAGGACACAAAAAAGCTCACGAGGCAAATGATCAAAGATGCGGTTCGTATTCGCTTCCGAAGTGATGTTCCGATAGGATTTTGTTTAAGTGGTGGATTAGACAGTTCAACCATCGTCTGCACTGCAGCCGAAATCGCAAAAGAAGAATCCATTTCCTCCTTGAAAAATGGCATCAAAACGTTTACAGCCAGCAACGATTCACAATTGGACGAATCGAGTTGGGCAAAGCAAATAGTTGACCAAACAAAAGCTGAATGGCACAATGTGAAAGTCGATTCGAAGACGCTCGTTGAAGACATTCAAGAATTGATTTATTTCCAAGATATTCCGCTCGCTACCACAAGCACGTATGCACAAAGTCGCGTGATGCGTGCTGCACATGAAAAAGGAATCAGCATTTTAATAGATGGACAAGGTGGTGATGAGTTATACGCTGGATATCAAACATTTTACTATTCTTACTTTAATCAATTATTTACATCTTTTGATTGGATAACTTTAGCCAAAGAACTGCGTTCCTTGGAGAATAGTCCTGTAACGCTGAAGGAACTTTTCGCTGCTTTCCTTAAAATTAACTTAAGCAAATTCCCTGCTAAAATCCGTGCTTCGTTATCCAAAAAATGGAAGTCAGAAACGAATTTAATCTCACCGGATTTCCTGCGGTCAAACGCGAAAAACGTACAGTTTCATGGTGAATTTCGAACTGATTCCTTAAACCAACGATTGAAGAGTTATTGCACTGAAACGTATTTAAAAGGATTATTGCGTTGGGAGGACCGCTGTTCCATGCATTATTCCATTGAGTCTAGAACTCCCTTTTCTGACGACATAAACCTCATCACGAGTGCCTTTGTATTTCCAGCGAATTACAAAATTAAGAATGGCTGGAGTAAATACATTCTGCGCGAATCCATCCAAGGACTTGTTCCGGAATCCATCCGCTTACGCAAGGATAAAAAGGGATTTTCCATTCCACAGAATACATGGTTAATGGAGCAAGAGGCGGCTTTTTTTGAATTATTTCAATCCCTGAAGCACTTGGATGCAAATGATTTAGTGCAAAAAGAATTGATTGAGTCGAATTGGAAGGCGTTTTTCTCCGATTTAAAGCATTCAAAGAAGCAAGACCTCATCTTTCGCTATGTCTGCTATTTAAGTTGGTTAAAACAGTTTATTTATCCTGGACAGGCAACTTCTTTAGCGTAAGCTCAAAGGAATTTCTCGGTAAACGGTTCAGTATTGGACTTTCATGAGCGATGTCCATTGGAAGATACACCGCACACAGACTATTTTCGACCAAGTAAACACGTTGTTGCATGTCAAGCGGTAAGGCCTGATAAATCCCCATTAAGACTTCGTAACGCGGGTATTCCGTATCTACTTTCGCATCGTGCCAAACCATGATTGACTGGTCGTTTTTCAGGTAGGACAACATTTTTTCCGTATCGCGTTTTACAGCTTCAGTAGAATGATCACCATCGATAAAAATCAAATCATACTTTTTATCCAACTGATCAAAATCAAAGGTTTGCGAATCCCCAAAAACATGTTGAATGTTTGGAATGTCTTTAGAAAAAAAGCGATGTGAATCCACGTAGTTTTTCTCTAATCCCAGCGAAAGCAATTGCTCATCACCTAAATTGAACGTCGTAACGGAATCAACATATGGCGCAACATTCGCTGCACTCTCCCCTCTCCACGTTCCAATTTCCAAGTAATCTTTCACTTGGTATTTTCGACACAATAATTGAAGCAGAGCGAAATCCGTCGCCAAGGAAGAACCCGAAAGAAAAGCATATGGTGTTATACAAACCTCATCGGAGTCCATCAAGTCAACCAAACGAATTTGTTTAAATGCTGTGGCTGGAAACGCACGTTGAAAGTCCGCTTTAAACACGATTTCATCCTTCAATACATTATTCAATAAATAAGGCTTCTGAAGAATCAGAGAAAGTGCTTTGAGCAATTTGCTTAACTTATTCATGTGCTACGTTCGCTTTGTTAAATGTTGTTTCAGTTGTCC
>CANHMH010000055.1 GCA_947461635.1 Flavobacteriales bacterium
ATTGTCGTTTTAGCGAAAATGGCAAAAGGTGAAATCAATCAAATGTCTTACCGTAGAGCAAACCGTAAAAATGACACAGCTGGTTCCATTTTTGCATTCCTTGCCATCATTATCCTTGTAATTCTGCTCATCCGTAAAGGTGGACGTGGAGGCAATGGAACGACATTCGGACGCGGTGGATTCTTCGTTGGAGGATTCGGCGGCGGTGGATTTGGCGGAGGAAACTCTGGCGGTGGCGGATTCGGAGGATTCGGTGGCGGAAGTTTTGGCGGAGGTGGTTCCGGTGGAAGTTGGTAATTAAAAAAGAGATTATGAAATTAAAAAGTTTACTTGTCCTAGTTCTATTTGTTCAATGCACATTTGCACAAAAAACCTACAAAATAGCCTTCTATAACACGGAAAACCTATTCGATACCATCGATGGACCAAATGACGACGCAGAGTTTTTGCCAACGTCTAAATCACAATGGAATGGAACACGTTACAACGAAAAATTGACGCACATTCGTCAAGTGATGAATGACTTAAATCGTCCGATGATCGTTGGATTCAGTGAAATTGAAAACAAAAGCGTACTTACGGACTTAATCAAAGAAGGCTACAGCAATTACGGTATCGTTCATTACGAGAGTCCGGACTTACGTGGAATCGACGTCGGAATGATCTACGACAAGAAACTCTTGAGCTTAAAAGAATCTGGGAAAATCCGTTTTGTCCTTCCCGGCGACACCACTCCCCTCACCCGCGACATCGTTTGGGCGAAATTCAAATGCAACAAGGAATACATTTACGTGATGGTCAATCACTGGCCGAGTAGACGTTCCGGAACGGATACAAGTGAACCGAAACGCATCAAAGCAGCAGAAGCTGGCGCACAGTTCATTGATTCAATCATGAAAATCAATCCATCAGCGAAAATCGTTTACTTGGGAGATTTAAATGACCATCCACAGGACAAAGCTCCACAAATCATTCAGCAACGCTTGATTCCGGCGATTACAGCAGCTTCTGGTGAATTCGGCGGATCATACAACTACAAAGAAGAATGGGGCGTTTTGGATCACATTTATGTTTCCAAAGGAATGGAAACAGGTACCGTTCGCATGAAAGAAAACTCTGGAAAAATCTTCTCCTTCCCGTATTTGATTACAGAATATAAAGGAAACAAAGTTCCTTTCAGAACCTATGCTGGAGATAAATTTCTAGGCGGATACAGCGATCACTTACCGGTATCAATCGAGATTTTAGTTCCGTAATTTTTCTCCATTCCCTTGAATTGATAGGGAAGTTTTTCCTTGTACAGGAATTTCTTTTGAATGGATTCAAACGGACGATACACGTAGTAAACGTAATTATTGTGGACGCGGATTTTATCTACGTAGCGAAACGTTAACTTCACTTTTTCGCTAATCTCTCCGGTTTTTACGTTCACGAGTCCAAGGTAGCAATAGCCGTCTTTTTCATACGTCGTGTAAATGGAACCTGTCACGCGATCTTGAATCACATTTCGCCTCCAACCAGTTTCCTTTGCTTGATAGTGATGATACAGTGGAATGGAATCCATCAGATTTCCGTCAATGGAATAGACCAACAAAACATCTTTTGGATAGTTAAAAATAAGAATGGAATCGTTTCGATGAAACATCGGAGCATAGACTTCCTGGTAATAAATCGATTGCGTAAAGTAATTCGCTCCAATGTAAATCTCCGCATCGATTCCTGTCTCGAGTTCTTTGTTTTTCGCCCACAATTTCGTTCGGACATCCATCCATTTGTATTCGGAACGATACAGTTCCATCATCAAATCATCTTTGATATTCACGATGGATTTATAGGATGAATCTAATTGATCGTACACATAATAATCGAAGGCTGGATAAATTTTACTGAAATCCGAAAAGAAGACCTTCGATGTATTCGTATCGACAATCGGTTCAATGTACTTGAAATAATAGTCCTTCGGTATTTGACCCAATTCAATTTGATCTCCATCTGAATAAACACCATACACATGTTCTTTGCAAATGACATGTGCATTCCCGCGAAAATCTCGTTTTAATTCAATTGCGGCATCATTCAGCAGGACACTTGACTTTGTTTCTTCTCCATCGAATAACAACAATTCAGAGCCTTTTTGCAATTGCTTCGGATAGGCCAAAATAATGACATCACCGTTGGATTGCACTTCAAAATCTGCCACACTCAATCGTTTGGAACCAAAAACGGTGTCAGGCACACCCACTGATTTCACGATCACTTCCTTCGAAAGTTGAATGCGCATGGGAATTAATAACACCTCTATACGAATGGTATCCTTGCGCTCCTTGAAATGAAATTCAATGTTAGTCGATTGATAAATGGCATGTCGAAAATCAAGATACAAGGTTTGTCCAAGATCGATTTTATTCAATTGATAATCCGTTACACCATTAACCGTTGTTTGATAGACAATGGAATCCCCTCTTAAATTTTGGGACATCGAAATTCCGACATTGGAAACTAAATCTCCGGTGCGTTTATCCAAACACGTTAAGCGCAACACTTGCGTATTGGCGAAATGGACAGTAAATGTCAGTAAAAATAAAAAGTAGAATCTCATGTCTTAGGTGAGACGCAAAGAAAAGTAAAATTCCACAAGGAATTATACGCGAACGTTCCAATTGAACACATCCGCTTCTTTACCCGCTTTCAAATCATCCATGTGTTGTTTGATGCGATTCGAAATCGTACGTGTTTCAAATGCCGGCAATTCAAGGATTTCGTCACGGTAACCAATCACGATAATCTGTGCAATGGTTGCAGCCGTTCCAGCGCCAAATGCATCTTCCAATGTTCCGTTTTTCGCAGCTGTTACGATTTCTTCTACCGAAACTTGACGTTCTTCAATTTCAATTCCCCAGCTTGCTGCGAGTTCTAAAACCGAACGTTTTGTGATTCCTCGTAAAATCGTATCCGCCTCTTCAGAAGGTGTAATTAACTTTCCTCCAATTTGGAATATGATGTTCATCGTACCAGATTCCTCGATGTACAAATGTTCTTTTGCATCTGTCCAAACCAATTGGTGGAATCCTTGCATCTGACATTGTTTTGCTGGATACAATGATGCACCGTAATTTCCGGCAGCTTTCGCACGTCCAACTCCACCTTTCGCAGCGCGTGTGTAATGCTCTTCGATTTTTACACGTACGGGCTCCGCATAATATGCTCCAACTGGAGAAGTAATCACCATAAATTTATAGGTGTCGGATGGTTTAATTCCAACCAACTCATCCGTTCCAAACAAGAATGGACGAATGTATAAGGAATACCCTGGACGATCAGTCACCCAAACTTTGTCCACAGCAACTAATTGTTTGATTGCTTCAATGAAAATTTCTTCTGGAACTTCCGGCATACACATACGTGCAGCTGATTCTGCAAAACGCTTTGCGTTCATATCCGGACGGAACAAAATAACTTCATCCTCTACATTTTTGTACGCTTTCAATCCTTCAAAAATCGATTGACCATAATGCAACGCAGACATTGCAGGGTGCATGGAGATCGGTTGAAAAGGAACGATTTTCCCTTCTTGCCATTTTCCATCGGCATACTCCATAATGAACATGTGATCCGAAAAAATTCGTCCGAATGGTAAGTTATCCCAATCTACTTGAGCAAGACCAGATTGAGTGTTTTTTTCAACTGAAAAATTGAGAGATGTAGTTGACATACGCGTTTATTGTTGCGCGAATATACGTCCTTTATTCCTCCTTCACAACTTATTTTATTCACAAGACAATTCTTGTACTTTTGTAGGGAAATAGATCCATGTGAGTAAAAGCGAGGCAGTATTAAAACAATTTTGGGGATTCGATCAATTTCGAACGAATCAAAAGGCCATTGTAGAGGATGCAATTGCTGGCCAAGATGTGCTCGCACTTTTACCCACCGGCGGAGGTAAATCGATTTGTTTTCAAGTTCCTGGATTAATCCGTGAAGGAATTACGATTGTCGTTTCACCTTTAATTGCCTTGATGCAAGACCAAGTGGACAACCTCAATAAACGTGGAATTCGAGCGAAAGCAATCACCTCCGGGATGAGTTACAAGGAAATCGATTACATCCTCGATAACGCGCGTTTTGGCGGACTCGATTTTTTATACACCTCTCCGGAACGTTGTCAATCGGATTTATTCGTGGAACGCTTCAAACTCATGAATGTTGGACTTCTGGTGGTCGATGAAGCGCATTGTATTTCAGAATGGGGACATGATTTCAGACCAAGTTTCATGCACATCAAGGACCTTCGGTTACACAAACCAAATGTTCCAGTATTAGCACTGACTGCCACGGCAACAGAACGCGTAAAAAAGGACGTCATCCAGCATTTAGAATTAAAGAAAGTACGGATACATGAAGCATCTTTTGTGCGACAAAACCTCCATTACCAAGTGCGCAAAACCAGCAATAAAATTGAATCCATTTTAGCGGCTTGCAAACATTCAACGGGCGTGGGAATTATCTATTGTCAAACGAGAAGGTCTGTTAAAGAAATGGTAAAACTGCTGATGTCGAACCGTCTTTCTTGCGGGGTTTACCATGGCGGATTGACAAAATCAGAACGCGAACGCATGTTGAACGATTGGATGTCCGAAAAACGCCGGATCATGGTCGCAACAAACGCTTTTGGAATGGGCATCGATAAACCAAATGTCCGATTCGTCCTACACTATGAAATCCCTAGTTCATTAGAAGCATATTTTCAAGAAGCTGGACGCGGCGGAAGAGATGGAGAAAATGCAAAAGCGCTTTTGTTCTTCGAAGAGAATGACACCGAAAATCTTAAAACAGCTACCCTAAAGAAATTTCCAGCAAAAACGGATGTGCTAAATACCTACCGCGCCATCTCTAATTTTCTGAAAATTGCTATAGGATCAGGGAAAGATGAAACATATCCGCTCGATTTGAAAAAAATGTGTCAAGTCTATAAACTGGATTACGAAACAACCTTTCACTCACTAAAAATACTCGAGTTGAATGAAAACCTACTTTTCTCGGAAGGCACATTTCATCCAACCAAACTTCGCTTTCTTGTTACCAACCGAGAGTTGTATAATTTCCAGATTCAATTTGAGTCCATACATCCGTTATCCACACTTTTAATCCGCTCCTACCCCGGAATCTTTGAATATTTCCATGCAATTCACGAAGATGAGATCTGCAAAAGACTAAAAATCAATTCTGAACGTTTAACTCAACAACTAGAGTTTATGCAACAACACGGAATCATCGATTTAAACCTCAGAAGCAGTCTCCCAACCGTTACTTACATAACGGAACGATTGCCGGATAGCCACATTTACCTAAAACCAAGCATTTACAAGGAAAGACGCGATATTGCTATTCAAAAAGCGGAGGCGATGATTCAGTTTTGTCAAAAAAACGAATGCCGTTCACAACAAGTATTGACTTATTTTGGACAGACATCAGAACCATGTGGAACCTGCGACGTTTGTCAAAAAAACACGATGCCGCTCGATTCCATTCCTAGAAAAATACTTGAGCTCTTAGAAAAACAATTATCGCTAAAAGAACTAGCTGCTGAAATCAATCTGACGGAAAAAGAAACAGAAGATTATTTACGCGAATTTTTAAAAAACGAAATCATTATCTGGATGGATGGAAAGTTTTACTTGAACTAAATCTTTCCAACTATGTCAACTGTTTCGCCGGATTTTCGTCCAGCCTTCTCACGCTATCCCTTTGTGTACATCTGCCTGTACTTTTCTCTAGGAATTCTTTGTGCAGAAAAGATTCCATCGCTTACAGATTATTATTTCATCCTGTTAACACATGTGATCATTATCTCGTTGATCCTTCAAACGTTTGATCTGCTAAAAGCCCTGACAAAACAAGTGGTTTTATTCTCCATTTGTGGATTTTTAGGATTTGTAGCACACACAGAACAACAAAAAAACACGGGCTGGGAAGATTGGTATTTCCACAAAGGAAAAACGATTTTTCAGATGAGTGTCACGGAGATTCAACTTGGAAAACCATGGGCAAAGGGAATTGGTGAAATTCATTGGCGAAAAGGAAAAACATCCTATAGTACACCCGTAAGATTTTACGTCAAAGGAAAAAATACACCGAAATTAGACCAATTACTTGAAATAAATACCGAGGTCATTCCAATTGAAAACAAAGGAAATCCAGGAGAATTCGACCTAAAAACCTATTGGAAAACCAAAGGGATTTATGGTATGTTTTTCATGGAAAGAAAGGATTTTCGGGTGTTAAAAACAATAAAACCCTCCAACTTGACTACATCCATTCGGCAAGCGCAAGAACTCTGTTTGAAAATCCTTTCAGCACATTTGTCGGGTCAAGAATTAGGCATTGCTCAAGCGTTGATTTTAGGTGATAAATCTCTACTAGACAATGAAATCCGAAGTGCTTTTACTGCAACAGGCTCCATGCACATTCTAGCTGTTTCAGGATTGCACATTGGACTTATTTTACAACTTTTATTGGCACTCATTAAACTTGGAGCACGCTGGATTAAGCGATCAACAGCACTGCTATTCGTCATTCTGTTGCTGTGGTTCTATGCACTCATGACTGGATTTTCACCCTCGGTGATTCGAGCGGTTTTTATGTTTAGTGTGCTAACTTGGACGCAATGGAAGGGATTACAAACATCCTCCATAAATTCATTATTCTTTACCGCCTTCATCATTGTCCTTTGGAAACCGATGTACTTGTTTGACATTGGATTTCAACTATCTTATTTGGCCATGTTGGGCATCTTTTTATTTTACCCAAAAATTTCCTCCATCTGGAAACCAGAAAATAAAATTCTTTACTATCTGTGGGAAGGAACCGCGATTGGATTTGCTGCACAAGTTGCCACAACACCGTTAACACTTTATTATTTTCATCAATTCCCGAATTACTTCGCCATTGCCAACCTTGGACTCATGGGACTTTCATCGATTGTTTTAGGAGCAGGGATTTTCATTTTAGTCACACACAGAATTCCTTTGCTGGGTAAATTAAATGGACTCATTTTACTTTATTCCGTCTATTGGATGTTTCGATTAATCCAATGGATTGAATCCTGGCCAGGTGCGCTCGTTTATGGATTTGAATTAACTATCATTCTCGTTCCTATCCTACTATTTAACGCCAGCGTTCTACTCTTAGGTGAAATCAAAAAACACTATTGGACAATTAATGCCGTTCATTTCTTGGTCATTTTGGCGTGGATAAGTCACGAACGTTTTCTAAATGCATCTTCAGCACACATCTGTTTCTTAAATGAGAACAAGTTCACCTTGATTCTCAAAGTGGGTAAACGAAGTTGGTGTTTTTACGACGCAGAAAATCCAGATAAAATTCAATTTTCCGCGACCAATCACCAAAAGTTGTATCCATCAAAGTTGGAGATGATTCCCATCCGAAAGAAAAATGTTCAATTTTTATTCAACCATCGAAAATTAGAAATCGTGAAAACTTCATTTGGTCGAGAAATCAAACTAAACAGGAAGACTTGGAAAGTTTACTACAAAAGTGACCAAATCGTCCAAAACGACCCATCAACTATTTTCATGCCTTGGATTTCACATCAGAATTCACTTAAAAACGGAGCTAAAATCTATGAAATTGCTCAGAATTAAAAGCAAATCTTATCTTTGTCAAAACAATTTATGCGCTACATCGACCCAAAAAGCTGTAAAGAAAGATTGTCAAAAGAGGACAATTTGATCGTAATTGACGTTCGCGAAGACTACGAATACCAACATTGTAATACTGGATTCACGCACATCCCCATGGGTGAAATTTCCTTGAGACAACAAGAAATTAATTCAAGCAAAGATGTTGTCATTATGTGTCAATCTGGACGTCGTGCAGAAGCTGTCGTAAATTTGTTAGAAACAGAATTTCATTTTCCAAACGTTTTTGTCATGGAAGGTGGAATCCTTGGTTGGATTGAGCACGTTGATCCATCTTTAAAACTCGACTAATGACCTTACTCAAAGATTTTCTAGATTTTTTCTTGCATTTAGACACGCATTTATTTGCGTTGATTCAAGATTACGGAATGTGGATTTACGGCATTTTGTTTCTGATCATTTTCGTGGAAACAGGATTGGTCGTGATGCCCTTATTACCGGGTGATTCGCTATTGTTTGCAGCTGGAACTTTTTGTGCTGGAGTTGTAAAAGATGGTGAAACAGCTGAATTGAATCTCTTTCTTGTCCTGGCACTTTTGATTGTCGCAGCCATTCTTGGTGATGGACTTAACTACTTATTGGGAAAAAAAATCGGTCTGAAGGTACTGCAATGGAAAATTGGAAACAGACAACTTGTTCAACAAAAATACATTGATCAAACACATGCGTTCTATGAAAAACATGGATCAAAAACCATCATTATCGCGCGCTTTGCACCAATCGTTCGAACGTTTGCTCCTTTTGTAGCTGGAATCGGCAACATGAGCTACCAAAAATTCTTGCGTTTCAATGTAATCGGTGGTGTCGCTTGGGTAAGCGGATTAACGTTGCTCGGATATTTCTTCGGTAATATGCCCTTCGTTCAGAAAAACTTTGAACTGGTTATTTTTGGAATTATTGGCTTATCCTTACTTCCAATGGTCATTGAAGTATTGAAAGCGAAGTTCGGATCAAAATAACGCTTGAAACTCTTGTTTTAAGAAAGCAACCGCAACTTCAGATGGCATCACCTCTAGTTGTGCCAACATTTCCATGATTTTAGCGGATAAATCCAATGAGGTAGCGTTCTCTCCCATTTGTGCTGCAGCGATATTGATCAAGCGAATGGATTCTTCCTTCGAATCACGCATCATTTTCCATCCTGCTTCGGACACAAATAATTGCTGTGTCACATTGTGATCAAACTCATCGCGAATGGCTTTTAACAAAATTCCTTGTTGCGTAAGTGCTGAAACATTTCCCTGATGTGCACGCATCACTAAACTGTTGGGATGAATTCTTTCCATCAACAATATGGATCGTTGATAAGCTTCCAATCGAGAGGGTAAGAAATATTCTTGACGTCCTTTTCGTAATTCCAATTGAAGTTTTACCAATTCATGATCCTCTTGGCGCTTCAAGAAGAAATATACCAAAGCGATGATTGTCAGTCCGAAGAACACCAATAACAAGAGAAAGATCCAAAGTTCCATATGCGTTGTTTTTGACAAAGATAACAATCGAATGAAAAGTATTGCGCAAAATTCTCAGCACATATCGTCCTTTCGATTATTTTTACATTTCAAACATGCTGTATGAATCAAGCTTTTATAATCGCAATATTGATTGCCTACTTTGGCGTTTTATTGTTGATTTCACATTACACTTCCAAAAATTCCACATCACAAAGTTTCTTTACTGGGGATAAAAAAAGCCCATGGTATCTTGTCGCTTTTGGAATGATTGGCACTTCCCTTTCTGGCGTTACATTTGTTTCTGTACCAGGTACCGTAACAGCTAATGGATTCTATTATTACCAAATGGTTCTTGGATTTTTCATTGGTTATTTCATCGTGGCCTATGTCCTACTCCCTCTCTATTACAAATACAATTTAAGTTCGATTTACCGCTACCTCGAATACCGTCTCGGATTCGCAGCCTACAAATGGGGCGCTGGGTATTTTATTTTATCCAGAACATTGGGCGCAACGGTTCGACTCTATTTAGTCATCAATGTCTTACAATTATTCGTTTTTGACAGTGTTGGCATTCCCTTTTGGCTTTCCACGGTGATTATTATTGCCATGATTCTTGCATATACATTTCGCGGTGGGGTTAAGACCATCGTTTGGACAGATACGCTTCAGACAGTATTCATGTTATTAGCGCTGGTTGTTTGCATTATTGCCATTCAAAGTGAATTAAATTGGTCCTGGGGACACATTTGGAATAAAATGTCGGAAGGCGATATGACCAAACTATGGAGCACCGATCCCATGCGCAAAGATTTCATGTGGAAACACATTATTGGTGGTGCTTTTATTACCATCACGATGACAGGACTTGATCAAGAAATGATGCAGAAAAACATCAGTGTGAAAAACTTGAAGGATGCTCAGAAAAACATGGTGGTCTTTAGTTTTATACTATTATTTGTGAATGCCCTTTTTCTTTTATTAGGTGGAATGTTGCAACTCTTCGCTACACAAAATGGCTGGGAATTTAAACCGGATGATTTGTTCCCTTCAATCGTTCAACAACACCTTCCTTTTGGGATATTCATCATCTTTATTATTGGATTAATTTCCGCCTTATTTCCTTCCGTGGATGGAGCCATTACGGCGTTAACTTCATCTTTTTGCATCGATATTTTAGGTTTTGAACGTCGTGCCGACATGGATGAAAAACAAAAGAATAATCTTCGAAAAGGTGTTCACCTATCTTTTGCGGTACTATTCATGTTGCTTGTGTTCTACTTCAAATGGATGGACAATAAAAGCATCGTTGATTTGATTTTTACCATTGCAGGATTTACGTATGGTCCATTATTGGGCTTGTTTGCTTTCGGAATCCTCACCAAACGAAGCTTAAAAAATTACATGGTGCCAATTGTATGTGTCCTTGCGCCACTCATTTGTCTTGGAATTACTTACGGTCCATTAATCATGACGTATTTTGATCCAAATTACAACGTAGAAAACTGGCTGAATGGTTATGCATTTGGACATGAAATGCTTATTTTAAATGGTGGACTTACCTTTATCCTTCTTTACCTGACGAGTACAGCGCAAACAGAAAAAGCAACAGCATGAAAATCAATTTAGACGACAACGGACTTCACTTACGCTTCGCACCATTGACCTTAAGTCGACCGGTAGGAAATTTACGCATGGGCATTTACACCAACAATGAACGTTGGGAGCGTTTGCTGCCAGACAGTGAAGTTGGATTTCTCACGGAATCCTATTTGCAAGAGAAGTTTCCAGCAATGGATTCATCGATTCGCGTGAATGCACAAGTTATTCCAAACGAAGAAGTTGCGGCAGCAGTTTATGCACTAGAAGAAGGATGTTCATTATACATGAATGGACTATTTATCGCAGAAAACGGGAATACTAACACAAAAATAGAATACGTTGGCGCGGAACCAATTGTCATAGAACATCGCTGGGACTTGTACCAAAAGAATGAAGCAGCGATTGAATTGGATTTTTACCTGATTACTGATGAACGCAAATCACAGAAATTATCCAAAACCAATACCTTAATTGGATCAAGTGATTTACTCTTTATTGAAAAGGGAGCAACGGTAGAAGGTTGTACCTTAAATACGAATCATGGTCCGATTTACATTGGTGAAAACGCCGAAATCATGGAAGGTTCGATGATTCGTGGGTCTTTTGCGCTGTGTGAAGAAGCGGTGGTAAAAATGGGTGCCAAAATCTACGGTGCAACCACGATCGGTCCGCATTGCCGTGTTGGAGGTGAAGTGAGCAATGTCATCTTCTTTGCCTATTCAAATAAAGGTCACGATGGATTCTTGGGTAATTCCATTCTTGGAGAATGGTGCAACCTTGGAGCGGATACAAACTCTTCCAACTTAAAAAACAATTACAGCGCCGTTTCAAGTTACAGCTATGAATCCAAAAGCATTGAAGCGAGCGAATTACTATTTATGGGACTTTGCATGGGTGATCATTCCAAAAGTGCCATCAATACGATGTTTAATACCGCAACGGTCATTGGATTTGCTGTAAATGTATTCTCGGATTCTTTCCCTCCAAAACACCTTCCTTCTTTCACTTGGTTGGTAGAAAAGGAACAAAGTGTTTTTCAACTGGAAAAAGCCATTCAGGCGGCAAAAGCCATGATGGAACGACGTCATGTTGAATGTACGGAAGCGGATATCAACATCTTTGAAATCCTACATCAAAACAGGCCATAAACTGACGAATTTTCAGTCAATTCAAGCATGGCACAATGCTTGTCCAATAGAGTACAACTAGTTTCTACTTACGAAAGTTTGAGATTCTCAAAACTAATATGACAACTTGTCGCAATAAAAAATATATGAGTGATTTATTTGAACACGGTTTTTTCGGGATGTCTGGCATGGAATCAGATGCAGAATTTATCCCTTTAATTACCGCTGAGGAGGAGGAAAATGTGAATAAACAAGAATTTCCAAACGAACTCCCAATACTTCCTTTACGAAATAATGTACTTTTTCCAGGTGTTGTTATACCGATTACTGTTGGAAGGGACAAATCCATTAAACTAATCCAAGAAGCCAATAGAGGAAATAAAATCATCGGTGTTGTTTCTCAAAAAAACCAAGAGGAAGAATCACCAAATTTCGTTGATTTACACTCCATCGGTACAGTAGCTCAAATTGTGCGTTTATTGAAAATGCCCGATGGAAGTTCGACGGTTATTCTTCAAGGGAAACGTCGATTTGAAATCGTTACGCCTGTTCAGACAGAACCATATATGCGAGCGAAAGTGAATATTTTCAAAGAAATTCCATTTGAACAAGGGAATCAAGAGCTTGATATTATGTTCAAGACAATCAAAGACTTGGCGCTTCAAATTATTCGCGAAAGTCCAAACATTCCTTCGGAGGCTCAATTCGCCATTGGAAACATCGATAGCCCAACATTCCTTGTGAACTTCATCTCTTCGAACATGAACGCTGACGTTGCTAAAAAGCAAGAAATGCTGGAGGAAATGGACGTCAAAAAGCGCGTGATGATGGTCATGGAACATTTGACACTTGAGGTTCAAATGTTGGAAATGCGCAACGAAATTCAAAATAGAGTGCGCAAAGATTTGGATAAACAGCAACGCGATTATTTTCTACATCAGCAAATGCGTACCATTCAAGATGAATTAGGAGATAATCCACACATTCAAGATGTGCGGGATTTCGAAGAACGTGCAAAATCCAAGAAATGGGATGAGCGTGTGGAAAAATTATTCACCAAAGAATTGGAGAAGCTTCAGCGCATGAATCCACAAGGAGCTGAGTATACCGTTCAAATGAATTATTTAGACTTATTGTTAGACCTACCTTGGGGAGTTTACACCAACGATAAACTAGATTTGAATCGTGCGAAGAAAATCCTTGAACGAGATCATTTCGGCATGGAAAAAGTCAAAGAACGCATCCTAGAATATTTGGCTGTTCTCAAATTGAAAGGAAACATGAAATCCCCAATTCTATGTTTCTATGGACCTCCAGGAGTTGGAAAAACTTCCTTAGGAAAATCCATTGCGGAAGCGTTAGGAAGAAAATACATTCGCATGTCCCTTGGTGGACTTCATGACGAAGCAGAAATCCGAGGTCACCGCAAAACATACATCGGGGCGATGCCTGGACGTGTGATGCAAAACTTAAAA
>CANHMH010000056.1 GCA_947461635.1 Flavobacteriales bacterium
ATACATAGCCGCTTCCCAAATTTGACCTTCTTGTAATTCGCCGTCTCCATGAAGTGTATAAACAATACCTTGGTCTCCAGTCAACTTTTTCACTTGAGCAGCTCCTGCCGCAACGGAAAGACCTTGTCCAAGTGATCCGGAAGCCATGCGAATTCCAGGTAGTTTTTTATCCGTTGAAGGGTGTCCTTGTAAACGACTAGATAACTTTCTAAAAGTCCCTAATTCAGCAATTGGGAAATATCCGGCTCTTGCTAAAACACTGTACCAAACAGGTGAAATGTGTCCATTCGACAAGAAAAATAAATCTTCACCGATACCATCCATGTCGAATGTCTCCGCATTGAAGTTCATTTGCTCAAAATATAAAAAGCTCAAAAAATCGGCACAACCAAGCGACCCTCCAGGGTGACCTGAATTGACTGCTGAAACCATACGAACGATGTCTCTTCTGACCTGAGAAGCTACTTTTTCTAATGCTGAATTCTCCATGAATTTTAACTAAGGAATTATGTTTGAACAAAATTAACTTTTATTAACTTAGCATGAAATTGAAATATTTGAACATTAGGTACAACTTTTCAACGATTATAAACGTCTTGTCGACACAAAACTGAATTCATGAAAAAAGGTTTACTCGTTATCTTACTTGCATTAACCCAGCAATTCGTTGCTCAAAAGGCAAGTCCAGCATTAGCAAAAAGTTATTCAAAAACAGAATTACAGTCCTTTGAACAAGATGGGCAAGGAACAATAAACATCCTCAACTACGCAATAGATCATGCTTGTTACACAGTTGTTATTCCCGAAGGCAAAGATGTAAGTCAATTTCCTTCGCTTTCAGTGAAATCCAAAAAAGAGATTCGTTTTACGGATTATCAATTGCAAATCAAGGACCGCACTCAATATTTCAAAATTGAAGGAAGCAATGAACTGTTAGTTGTAAAGTCCATGAATATTCTGAAGTTAGAAATTCAAAACAAGAAATAATGACAAAAAAAATACTTAGCATTTTATTCGTTGCTTTAGCTCATTTGGGTTTCTCTCAAGTAACGTTAACGATAGCAGATCCTGATTACGGTCAAACAAATCCCTTAAACTGTGCTGGAATTGTTCCAACAGGAGGGACAAACTTTATTGATGGTGTTGGGAATTATTTGCCGAATACAGATCAAACATTGGTACTTTGTCCAGATTTAACGCAAGGATCAAAAGTTTCGATCTCTTTCGCAACGAACATTGGTTTTGAGTTTGACATACATCCTTCAGACACTTTGTATGTATACGATGGACCATCTACAAGTGCCCCGTTGTTGGGCGCGTATAATTCTGGGACAAATCCAGTTGGATTTTTTGTTCAAGCATCTTTCCCTAATAATCCGTCGGGATGTTTAACCTTGCGTTTTCGATCCAATGGTGTAAATGAAGGTACAGGATGGGTGGCAAATGTCGCTTGTGGAAATCCACCTCAACCCATTCAACCCCACATTGAGGCGTTTAAAAATGGAGTAGGAGCAAATATTTTGAATCCATTGGATACAGGATATGTTGATTTGTGTTTTGGAGATTCAGTTCTTTTGACCGCTACACCACTTTTTCCATATTCATTTGAGAATACCAATACAGGATACTCGCAAACGGTGGCAAATTGTAACTACACTTGGACAATCGGAGGAGTCGGACAATTTACCGGAAGTTCTGTTTGGTTTACACCCCCAGCTCAATCAGGTTATTATGTGGACTTAAAAGTTCAAGATGCTTTTCCACATCAAGCAAATATCTTCTGTAAAGTAAGGGTGTCCCAAACACCATCCTTTGCTGGTACAGGCCCATTGGCTGATACCGTTTGTTTAGGAGAAAACACCAACTTAATAGGTGGTGTAACGGCAACTGATACCGTAGGGATCGATATTCCAAGTGGTCAATTTCAAATTGGAGGCGTATTCGCCGGATTAACGTTCTTGCCTGATGGAGCGGGTCAAACGTATTCTTCTGTCGTACCGATGTCTGGATTTGATTCAACAGCTGTGATAACTTCTGCAAATGATTTCGATCAGTTATGCATCGATATTGAACATTCCTATATTGGTGATATTGAAATCGCTTTGACGTGTCCGAATGGAACGACCGTTTCCTTGATGAATGCGTACAATCAAACACCATTCGGATGGAACGAGCTTGTGCCAGGCGGATGTGGAAACGGGATCGGAACCTTTCTAGGAAATGACACCAATATAGATGGGGGAAATCCAGGTACACCAGTATGGACCTACTGTTTCTCGCCAACAAATGCAACGCTTGGAACAATTTGCGCAGAAGAAGCTTTGGGAAATACAATCCTGAATTCTTATGGTTTTGCCTCCATGAATCCGAATGGAGTGTATTTGCCTGATGGTGATTTTAATCAATTTGCTGGATGTCCAGTGAATGGTCCTTGGACTATTTCTGTTCAAGATAATCAAGGGATTGATGATGGCTACATTTTTCAATGGGCAATTTATTTTAATTCTTCTTTGTATCCAGAATCTGAGGGTTATCAAAACATTGTTATGAGTGATTTTTGGACATCAGATCCATCAATCATTTCTGGTCAAACGGATACCTTGATTGTTATTCAACCAAATGTAACTGGGAATACGAACTACACCTATAATGTAACAGATAACTTTGGTTGTCATTACGACACGACAGTCACTCTTTATGTTTTACCGACACCGGTAATTTTTAATGACACATTAACATGTAATTATTCTTATCAAGTTCAAAATACCATTTCTTATAGTGGCGGTGCTTGGACCTGTGCGGATACTTCTGTTCACTTTTTACCAAGTAACTTGGTCGATAACCCCGAAATTAACACCATGCAAGTCGGTGGAATATTTGATGTAATGTATATTGATAATTCGTGTAATGACACAATTATATCTCAAATTGAATTCATCCCATACATATACACGGAATTGTTAGATACATCGATCTGTTTAAACGCTAACTTTGAATTAAATCCGTTAAGAGTCAATTCTCAACCATTGCAAGCAGGATATAATCCACTGCAAACCTTTGTATGGGGAGATGGAAACACAGAAGTGCCACGCATTGTAAATCAACCAGGAGATTATACTTTTTTCTTATCAAATGAATGTTACACAGTTTCTGATGTAGCTACAATTAAGGTAAAACCTTGTGACATTACGGCACCAAATATCATATCACTTACTTCTCAATCCGGTAATGAATCATTTTATGTGAATTACGATGGAATTGCAGAATTTCAGTGTTATATCTTAAACCGTTGGGGGAATGTAATCTATGAATATTCTGATCCAGCTGGAAATTGGAACGGAAAAACAAGTTCAGGAGACCTCGTAGAGGAAGGCACTTATTTCTACCGAATTGATGCTGTTTTTGAGGGCGGAGAAAAAATACAAAAACACGGATTTGTCGTTGTGAAATACTAGGATTGACTACTTTTGTTCAAAATTGAACGACTATGTCAGATTTGACTTTTGCACAAGAAATCCAAGAAGGAATTCCAACGTACATTCCAAATGAAAAACCTTGGGATGTTCACGTAAATCATGCGCCAAAACGCAAAGATATCCTTTCAAAGGAGGAAAAGAAATTGGCAATTGCAAATGCGCTACGCTATTTCCCAAAAGAACAACATGCTGAATTAGCAAAAGATTTTGTTGCAGAGTTGAATACTTACGGCCGCATTTACATGCACCGTTATCGTCCATCGCACCCAATTTTTGCGCGTCCAATTGCTGAATATCCAGGAAAATCACTTCAGGCACGTGCAATCATGTTAATGATTCAAAATAATTTGGATCACGCTGTCGCACAACACCCACACGAACTGATTACATATGGTGGAAACGGAGCGGTATTCCAAAACTGGATACAGTATCGCTTAACGATGAAATACTTGTCGGAAATGACTGATGAACAAACGTTAGTCATGTATTCAGGACATCCAATGGGATTATTCCCCTCGCATAAAAATGCCCCTCGTGTTGTCGTAACCAACGGGATGATGATTCCAAATTACTCCAAACCGGATGATTGGGAGAAATTCAATGCGCTTGGCGTAACCCAATACGGACAAATGACTGCTGGATCGTACATGTACATTGGTCCACAAGGAATTGTACATGGTACCACGATCACTGTATTAAATGCTGTGCGTCGATTGGCGAAAAACCGAGATGATATCAGAGGGAAATTATTCTTAACTGCTGGACTGGGTGGAATGTCAGGTGCACAACCGAAGGCAGGAAACATTGCAGGAGTCATTTCCGTAACCGCAGAAGTGAATCCTAAAGCTGCCAAAACACGTCATGAACAAGGATGGGTGGATGAAATCATTTCCGATTTAGATGAGTTATCTGTACGCGTAAAAAAGGCTCAAGAAGCAAAAGAAGTTGTTTCGATTGCATATCTCGGAAACGTTGTTGATGTCTGGGAGAAATTTGATGAAACAGGAGTTCACGTGGACTTAGGTTCAGATCAAACTTCCCTTCACAATCCATGGGCAGGGGGATATTACCCAGCAGGACTTACATTTGAAGAGTCCAATGAAATGATGGCTAATGACCCTGAGAAATTCAAGGAATATGTTCAAGAAAGTTTGAGACGCCATGCTGCTTCCGTAAATAAACATACAAATAGAGGTACCTATTTCTTTGATTATGGGAATGCGTTTTTATTAGAATCCTCAAGAGCTGGCGGAGATGTGATGGCTGAGAATCACATAGACTTTAAATATCCGTCATACATTCAAGATATTTTAGGACCAATGTGTTTTGATTATGGATTTGGTCCATTTAGATGGGTGTGTGCTTCTGGAAATCCGGAGGATTTAGCAAAAACAGATGCCATCGCATGCCAAGTGTTAGAAGAAATGATGCTTCATAGTCCCGTAGAAATCCAACAGCAAATGGCGGATAATATTCAGTGGATTAAAGGAGCGCAAGAAAATAAAATGGTCGTTGGATCTCAAGCTAGAATTCTGTATGCAGATGCTGAAGGAAGAATGCGCATTGCGGAAGCCTTCAATCAAGCGATTTCGCGAGGTGAAATTGGTCCAGTTATTTTAGGACGTGATCATCACGACGTTTCAGGAACGGATTCTCCTTACCGTGAGACTTCCAACATATACGATGGATCACGTTTCACGGCAGATATGGCCATTCAAAATGTAATTGGCGATAGTTTTCGCGGAGCAACGTGGGTTTCCATACACAATGGAGGTGGCGTAGGCTGGGGAGAAGTCATCAATGGAGGATTCGGAATGCTATTGGATGGAAGTACGGATGCTGATCGAAATTTAAAAATGATGTTGCATTGGGACGTAAACAATGGCATCGCGCGCAGAAATTGGGCACGCAACGAAAATGCCATTTTCGCCATTAAACGAGCAATGGAAGTTGAACCAAATTTAAAAGTAACCCTGCCAAACTTGGTGGATGATCAATTATTAGAGGGTATCTTTTAATGTTTAAATGCTTCTTCGAGGAAGCGACCTTTGCTTGTTGGCATGTCGAAGTGAAGCAGTGTGGAAATGGTTTTCGAAATATCGATTAACTCGCCTTCTTTTTTTATCGAAAGTCCTTTAGGAGTATCTGGACCTAAAACTAAAAGGGAGATATGTTTACAACCTTTACATCGGTCTCCGTGGTTAACAAATCCTGATTTAACTCCGTCTAGATGCCTTCCATGGTCATTTGTAATGAACAAGGTTGTTTGGTTTTTCATCATAGGATTCGATTGAATCATTGACCAAAGACTTGCCGCATACGCGTCACATGCTGTAATAGACTCCTGGTATTTTTCCCAATTATTTGCATGACCATATACGTCTACAGCTAATAAATTGATTAAAAGTACATGTGGCGCATTTGGACTAGTTACTAACTCCGTAACTTTTTGAAATGTGTTCTCATCTTTTCCATATCCTATTCCCGATCCATTCGTGCCACAATAAGTAGAGGCTAAAAATTGGTCATGCCATTTTTTATCTTCTGTATTCGCTAGGACATCCAATTTCCCTTTACTAGCGACGATATAGGCATCATTTTTTTTCGCACCAGTTGCTTTAAGGTAATATTGGAACAAGGAAGGATTTTTCGGCAAACTTGTACCTGAATTCGATATTCGCTGATATACTCCGGTTGCAATTGCTGTGTGACCCGGAACTGTATAAGTTACGCCATTATTATTAAAATCTTCATAGAATGCACCTTCATAACGAAGTGAATCACATAAAATAGGACTTAAACGACAAGATGTATCTCCGTAGGTTTCACTGTAACGTGGACCATCAATCACTAAAATGACCGCATATTTTGTTTGATAGGAACTCGTTCCTTGTTGAGCGTAATGACTGGATAAAAAGAGTAAAAAAACAAATGATATAAGGTGATTTTTCATATGTCAAAAATACACATTATCCCACCGCTAGTTTAGTCTTTCAAGATTTTTATCGTTTGAACATGTTTACCATCACGTGTCACACGAAGTAAATAAACACCTTTTTCAAGCGATGAAACATCTAAAGAATGAGTTCCGGTTAATACTAATTTTCCTTGAAGGTCCAATAGTTGGATTTTGTCCATTTCCTCCAAGCCATCGATATTCAAAATGGAAGAAGTAGGATTTGGATAAACACTCAGTCTTTCTTCTGCCAAAGGAGATAAGCCACTTAAATTAGTGTCATAGATGACGCGGATGGGAATGGATTTGTGAACGGTTTGGGCAGGAACACCATTATCCGTTACATCCATTTCGATGCTGTACATTCCTGGCGGTACACTCGTTGCATCAAAAGTGACATCATATTGTGTGAATTCACCATTTGGAATGGCAACATAACTCAAAGCGCTTGGCAACGAACATTGAATCGTTGTATTTAATAATTGTCCAATTTCAGGAGTGCTTACACCAATAGAGAAATCAATAGCATTTAAACTTTTGTGGAGCGTATCTCCCGTGTAAACATCAATCGTGTCACAGATAAGGCTACTCATAACAAGTGGTGGAATATTCGTTGTTGAACCAGCTAAATTAAAGTAGATTTCTTGATTATCGAGAAAATCAACTTGGTCAATAGTATTGTATGGCCCGTCAAACGCAGTCCCGAGCGTATCAAATTGTCCAACTTGAAAATAATCAAGTCCATTTCCAATGTTCACACCTACAGTTGCTGGAGATCCGCTGAACCCATTTGTCCCTCCAGATGCGGAACCTGTTGTCCATTGCATGTCCCCATAACAAAAGGATACGTTGTTTCCTGCAGGGACGATGGTGTCTTGTCCATCCGAAATGATTAATTGGAAGGTGTTTAATTTATCTTCCATCATGCTGAAATAACCAACATGATCCCAAACAATAACAAGGGAATGCGGATTCAACTTATACCAAACATTTCCACCATTCGTAGAACGTGTGTCAACATCTGCCCAGAAGGGAGCAATCATGTTAAAAGAAGGATCTGGAAACGTAAATGCAGTAAAGGTGTTGTATGGCGTGGTAAACGAAATATTCCCATTATTGTTGATATAAAGACTATCGTAAGTTGTACCATAAAAGTTAAAACTAAATGGCAGGTAAATACTATTCGAATATAAATCATCATTCGGAGCCATGGCCAAGATAAATGTAGTATCCAACGGAATAATACAATCGCATACGCCTGATTTTGTTGCTTTTCCAGTGTAATGAATACCGGTGTTTGCAGAATTCACAGCGTTTATGATTGTTTGATTCGTAATCAAACCTTGTGATTTCAAACTTTCGTATTCTTTTGAATCGACTTTTAGCGTTTGACTTATCGCTGTAAAGGTGAAAAGTCCGATAATTCCTAGTAGTAATGCTCTCATAATGGTTGAATTTGAGTGAATTAAGCTGAAAAATACAATTTTATTTTTTACAAACGAAAACTTTCAGCTTATGGGGGGTGTTTTCTAAGAGAAATAATCAAATAAACGTTTGTTCAAATACCATAAAAGTGGTAATTTTGTGGACGATTTAGAGTTTATTTATAATTAATCTAAATAAAAACTGATTATGATTACAGTTACAGACAATGCAAAAAAGCAAGCCATTAGATTAATGGAAGATGAGGGTAAAGAAGGTCTATTTATTCGTGTCGGAGTGCAAGGTGGTGGTTGTTCAGGTTTAATGTATCAATTGACATTTGACAATCAGGATTTAGAAGGAGATAAATCCTTTGAAGACAACGGAATCAAAGTTGTCGTTGATAAGAAAAGTTACCTGTATTTAATTGGAACTACCTTAGATTTTTCCGGTGGATTAAACGGAAAAGGATTTGTGTTTCAAAATCCGAATGCAGATCGAACATGTGGTTGTGGAGAGTCTTTCTCTGTTTAAGAAAAAGCTATGGCAGGATATACTGAAAATGAGTTAGCTCAAGATCTAGAAAATCAAGAATATAAATTCGGATTCGTCACGGATATTGAGTCGGATACCGTTCCAATTGGATTAAATGAGGACATCATTCGCTTAATTTCTGAAAAGAAGGAAGAGCCAGAATGGTTACTTGAATACCGATTAAAAGCCTTTGCAATCTGGAAAGAAATGACGGAGCCTGAATGGGCACATGTGCATTACAATAAACCGGATTTTCAAGCAATCGCTTATTATTCTGCTCCAAAACAAACAAAAAAATACGAGTCTTGGGATGATGTTGATCCAGAAATGAAAGAAACCATGAAAAAATTGGGGATTTCAATGGAAGAGCAACAACGTTTAACCGGTGTTGCAGTGGATTTTGTCATGGATTCTGTTTCTGTGGCTACATCGTTTAAAGAAAAACTTGGAGAACTAGGTGTGATTTTCTGTTCTTTTTCAGATGCAGTTCAAAATCACCCAGATCTTGTAAAAAAATACATGGGCTCTGTAGTTCCTATGACGGATAATTTTTATGCAGCATTAAATGCAGCCGTTTTCACGGATGGTTCCTTCTGTTACATTCCGAAAGGTGTTCGCTGTCCCATGGAATTATCGACGTACTTCCGAATCAATGCAGGTGGAACTGGTCAATTCGAGCGAACGTTAGTCGTAGCGGATGAAGGTTCGTACGTTTCTTACCTTGAAGGGTGTACAGCTCCTCAACGTGACGAAAATCAATTGCATGCCGCTGTGGTAGAATTAATTGCCATGGATCATGCTGAAATTAAGTATTCTACCGTTCAAAACTGGTATCCAGGTGATAAAGAGGGTAAAGGTGGAGTATTTAATTTTGTTACAAAACGTGGGATGTGTCATACACATGCAAAAATATCGTGGACACAAGTTGAAACTGGATCTGCGGTCACTTGGAAATATCCTTCGTGTGTGTTAAAAGGTGATTATTCAATTGGAGAATTTTATTCTGTCGCGGTAACCAATAATTACCAACAGGCAGACACAGGAACCAAAATGATACATCTCGGTAAAAATACGAGGAGCACGATTATTTCTAAGGGAATCTCCGCAGGAAAATCACAGAATTCATACCGTGGACTCGTACAAATCAATAAAAGTGCACAAAATGCACGAAATTTTTCTCAATGTGACTCCTTGTTGATGACTGACGAATGCGGTGCACATACCTTCCCGTATATCGAATGTAAGAATCCAACGGCGAAAATCGAACATGAGGCTACGACATCGAAAATCGGTGAGGACCAATTGTTTTATTGCATGCAACGTGGAATCAGTGAGGAAAAAGCGATTAGCCTAATTGTAAATGGTTATTGTAAAGAAGTATTAAATCAATTACCTATGGAATTCGCTGTGGAAGCACAAAAATTGCTTGCCATTAGTCTAGAAGGTAGTGTTGGATAAGAAAGAAAATTAAAGGAATTAGTTCTGATTAAGAAAAGATAAGAGATGATTAAAATTGAAAATTTACACGCAAGTATTGACGGAAAAGAAATCCTTAAAGGATTAAACTTGGAAGTTAAGGCGGGAGAAGTTCATGCGATAATGGGTCCGAATGGTGCTGGGAAAAGTACGCTTGCAAGTGTTTTGGCTGGACGTGAAGACTATGAAGTAACTGCTGGTTCAGTCGATTTCGATGGAACCGATTTATTGGAATTATCGACAGAAGATCGTGCACGCGAAGGTTTGTTTTTAGCTTTCCAATATCCAGTTGAAATTCCAGGCGTGTCAAACGTTAATTTTCTACGAACGGCTTTGAACGAAATTCGTGCGTACAGAGGTGAAGATCAAATTTCGGCTAAGGATTTCATGGCAAGGGTTCGTGAAAAATCTGCTATCGTTGAATTGGATAGTAAATTGGCTTCTCGTGCAGTAAATGAAGGTTTCTCTGGTGGCGAGAAAAAAAGAAATGAGATTTTCCAAATGGCGATGTTGGAACCGAAATTAGCGGTTCTTGATGAAACGGATTCCGGTTTAGACATCGATGCTTTACGCATTGTTGCAAACGGTGTAAACACATTGAAATCAGATAAAAACGCGACGATAGTTATAACGCATTATCAACGATTGTTGGACTATATCGTCCCTGATTTTGTACATGTTTTGTATAACGGTCGAATCGTAATGACTGGAACAAAAGAACTGGCATTAGAATTAGAGGAAAAAGGATACGACTGGATCAAAGATTCAATTGACGCGTAAGAAAAAGCAATGGAAAACTCGAATAAATTAAGTCAATTTATAAGTCGATTTACGTCCACAGAAATCGAAGGATTACTGCCTATGGCAGGGATGGCGCGTACTTTTTTATTGGAAAATGACTTTCCAACAACCAGAGTTGAACGTTTTAAATACACACGTTTAGCAAAATTGGCAAATGCTCAATTTGAATCAAGCGACGAAAAATCTGTTTCGGATTTCCGTAAACACCAGATTTGTTCAGATGCTATCGCAATTTTTATTGTTAATGGAAAGGTACACCTTCCGGAAACGTCCTTGCCAACAGGCCTCGCAATTGATTATATAAATTCAGCTCAGTCACTGCCTTCATCAAGTGTAAAGGATGTTTTTGCTGGAATGAATATTTTGTATGCGCAGTCTGGCGTTTGTGTGCATGTAGCAAAAAATACGGTTATTAATTCCGTGATTGAAATTATACATGTGTGTACAGGTTCTTACGCAGGATTTACCCGCAATTTTGTTTCCATTGGTGAGCATGCTCAAGCGAAAGTAGTTCTGACCTATGCTTCAGAAGCAACAAATGAATGTTTCTCTCATGTACATACGTCTATTGAAGTAGGAAAGCAAGCGCATGTCAACGTGGAGAAAATACAAATGGAATCGAGTGAAATGTATTCTTTTTCGGATGAAGAGATTTGGCAAGAAGCAGATTCAGTATTCCAAATTAACACACTGACATTAGACGGAAACTTGGTTCGCAACGATTTGCACATTCAAGTTCAAGGTGAACATGCTGAAACACATTTGAATGGCATGTACATGCTTAATGCACAGCAGCACGTTGCAAATTATACAACGGTTGATCATCAAGTTCCCAATTGTGAAAGCCATGAGCTTTACAAGGGCATTATGGATGATAAATCAGTAGCAGTGTTCAACGGGAAAGTATTTGTTCGAAAAGACGCTCAAGTAACGAATGCGTATCAATCCAATGCGAATGTCCTAATAAGCGATGATGCCAGTATAAATTCGAAACCAGAATTGGAGATTTATGCCGATGACGTGAAGTGTTCTCATGGTTCAACTACAGGTCAATTAGACGATGAAGCTATTTTCTATTTGCGCGCAAGAGGTTTATCGGAAAAAAGTGCCAAGCAATTAATGTTGACAGCTTTTATGTCGGATGTGTTGGATAAAATAACCATTCCTGAAGTGAAAGCGAAAGTCTCCAAAATAATTAACCAACGATTTAATTGGGAATTAGAACTGTAAGTTCAAACGAAAATAAAGTACAAAGAAAAAGCCCAGACAGCATCGTCTGGGCTTTTCTATTTCTAATGGTTAAGCTTATCCGTTCAAGGCTTCCGCTCCACCAACGATCTCAAGGATTTCGTTAGTAATTGCAGCTTGACGTGCTTTGTTATAGCTTAATTTAAGGCTTTTTTGAAGTTCATTTGCATTATCCGTTGCTTTATGCATTGCGGTCATACGTGCGCCGTGCTCTGCTGCAAATGAATCACGAATAGCTTTGTACAATTGAAGTTTTAAGGATTTAGGGATTAAATCCTCTACAATTTCAATTTTTGATGGCTCGAATAAATAGTCTCCGGTATTTTCACCTTCTGTTGCCGTTGGAACAATAGGTAAAAACTGTTCCGTTTCCACAAATTGCGTTGCAGCGTTGATGAAACGGTTATAGACCAAAACGATTTTATCAAACGATTTGTTATGGAACTGCTGAATGATTTCTTCCGCTAATTGAGCAACTACTTCGAAACGTAAGTCAGCATAAACATCTTCCATGTTTTCGATACGTTCATTCGCATAGTTGTATTCAGTACGCTTGTAAACGTCTCTGATTTTCTTTCCAACGCTTAAAACGTGAACATTTGCGTCTTTATAGTCTTCGTTGATAAGAACTCCAGTACGTTTTATAATGTTATTATTGAATCCACCACACAAACCACGGTTTGATGTAATACCAACAACTAAAACATTTTTTACTTCGCGTTGCTCTGAAAAAGCATTCTCAGAAAGATCTAGTGTTGCACTTAAGTTCTCTAGGATTTCTTTCAATTTTCCAGCGTATGGACGCATTTGCGTAACGGCATCTTGTGCACGTTTCAACTTAGCTGCAGAAACCATCTTCATGGCTGAAGTGATCTGCATCGTTGAACCGACAGAGGCGATTCGGTTACGTATTTCTTTTAAATTAGCCATTCTTGATGTTTATCTTCAATCAAATGATGGGGAACAATTAGAATTTCTCAGCGACTTCTTTCGCAACTTTCGTTAAAACAGCTTCGATTTCATCTGTGTATTTAC
>CANHMH010000057.1 GCA_947461635.1 Flavobacteriales bacterium
ATAGGTTTCGCTCACCCAAACGGATGCGGAAATGCCCAATTTTTTCAAGATGGTAAAAGCCAAAAGACTTCTGGTATCGCAATCTCCCTTCAAGTTATGTACAAACTCATAAGGCGATTGAACTCCCGCTGGAATATTTGGTAGACAGGGTTTGTTTTCACTGTGGTATTGCGTCATGAAATCTGAATTGGAAGTCGCTACAGCCGTTCTACAATCCAAATCATGCACCAAGAAATAAGGGATTTCCTGGATGAAGGTAGTCACCATCTCTGCACTCTTTATTGGTGAAAGTTGCTTTTCTTCGATTCTGTTTTTGAAGAGTTCAACGAGACTGTCCAACTTACTTGCATCATTTGACTCCAATTTTTGATACAATTCAGTATAAAACTCCACACTCGAATTGGTCGTTATCCCCTGAAATGCTTTCGCGTGAAATTGTTGACTATCAAAAAAGGATAGACTTGATGTGTTATAAGACACTTGATAAAAATTCCTAAAGAAATCCCACCATTCTACATGTTTTTCGGTTAACAAGTCGTTACCATCCGTTTTCTTCGGGGGTGAAATTTTAATAGTACCATCTTTCTTTTCGGTCGTTCGTTTATCATCCTGCGATTTAGGCAACCATTGAAACAAAAAGAACGCGGCTAATCCAAAAATAAATAAGGAAGCTAACAAGCCAAGACACGCTTTTCGGAAATAACGGTAAAAAGCAATGGCGCCAAAAATAATGAGACTCGGGACAAAGAGTGCTGGAAATTTCCACAAGCATAATAGTAGCCAAATCAACATGAACCATCGCCATTTGCGATTTCCCTTTGGACTCATGGTCAAGGGTTGCTGAACGGGTGCAATCGATGCGGAGTCATTCAAGTCTTCATTGATCGACCAAATATTCGTCACCTTTGTTTCACTTTCCTTTGGCTCAGTGATTGGATTAGGCACAACTTCAGTTGGTTCAGCAGGAGTTACCGCAAGAACTTTTGGTTTTTCTGGTTGCAAGTGAATTTGAAAATAAATACTTCCCTTTGCTTCTCTGAATCCACCAAACCATTCCTTTCCGTGTTCAAGGAATTCGATTCGTTTCATAACAACTTCCTGCAATTCTTCCTGCAATTGAAATTGTTCATTTAACGGAATGATCAAATGTGTTCGTTTTCTCCAGACTGGAAATTGCAATTTCACGGCTTGAATCCACGGGAAATCTTTTTGAGAAATCAGTTTTGGCCAGCGAGAAACCCATTGCCTAGAGAAAAATAAATTCTTATACGGTTTTAGTTTTTTTCTATACCAACTGTTACTCGTTTGCAACTCCCAAGCATCATACGTTTCAAGTGACTCAACATTGGTGATCTTAATTTGTTCCCATTCAATTTCGTTGAATTGATGGAAAGGCAAACTAGCTCGATCACGTGTATGAAAGATTCCGTTGAATTCGGCTTTGTAATATTTTATGTACGGATTCGCCATTATTCCTGATGTCTTTCCTCCCTCGTTCGTGTTGTTTTCGTTGTATTGGATTGCGAAAGTTTCACTTCTACCCTTCGATTCATTGCACGTCCTTCCGCCGTTCTATTTTCGGTTATCGGTTCAGACTCTCCTTTTCCAGTGGCCTTAATCCGCCATCCTTGGACACCATTTTGGATTAAGTATTGTCGTACTGCTTCTGCACGTCCTTGAGATAATTTGCGATTTGCGAGCGCATCTCCGTCGCTATCGGTATGTCCAATGATTTCTGCTTTAATTTCCTTGTTCTCCAACAAATAAGCAGCCAATTGATTCAATTGAGGGATGGATGAGCGCAATAGAATGGCTTTGTTTTTCTCAAATTGAACATTTGGCAAGCTCAACATCTTCACAGTTGTATTCGTCGTTTCATCAACATATGTGACAGTATCCACTTTGGAGTTTTTCTCGATGTAAATGGTGTCATGCACAATGCGTTCCACAACCCGATCATCATTCTGTTGGGCATTGTCAGCTCCGCCAAAGAATAAGAATTTAAGCAACCAAGCTAAAAATGCAAGGGAAGCCAAAAGACCAAAGATTCCACAACCGAAACGTTGACAACCCACTCCACTACATCCACTTGGAAATAGTGATGGAAGACACCCATTTGGTTCGTTTCCAATAAAATTGGCTCCAAAAATACCTCTGGTAATCGAGTTAATCCAATTTTTCAACCATGTATTAAATCCAAAAAACTTGGATGTACATCCGCGAGAAGAATGAAAACAACCTTGTCGTTCTAGCGCCAATGCACGGCTAACGTCTGAATCTGCTTTTTCAAAAACTTCGGTGCCTTTTTCATCAATTTGTTGGATTCGTTTTAAAACCACCGGTCCACTTATTCGTCCATGATTGGTCCCATTGGCATACGCCATAAAACAATCGTGAAGGTATCTTGGGGGAACACGATCTAGTGTCAATTCGTCCCAATGGATTTCATGTTCCTTTAACAGTACTGGATCTCGTTCCAAACCCATAAACAACACATCCGCATACATTCGCTTGCCGTCAAGCGCATCTGACTGATTAAAATATTCTACAATAATTCGATCATCAATGCGTATGTAGGGTGATTCTTGATGTGCGAGTTGAAACGAAAGAAATTCCTCTTCGCTAATGACCTCAGCTGCATGCAATTCGAAGGTTGGTTCCAAACGAATGTGACTCAAAATCCTACGGTGTTCATTTCCCAACTCTTTGTTGTAATGAGTGACGAATTGGGAACGCAGAATTCCTTTGTAATATGTTACAATCGTTTTCAAGGGGCTACTTCCATTTTAGGTTCATTTGGAAGAGTTGTTTTCTCTTTCCAGGATTTCCACGTAACATTTTCGAGCGGTTTCAACACGGACTCTTCCACTAGATAGGGGTGGTTTTTCGTTAAAAACTTCAGGTTCAATGCATCCACTTGAAGTCCCTTGGATTTCAGGACTTGTTTCGCCTCTTGTTGCAGCGTATTGAAATCGCTTGTGATGATGGATTCAAAATAGGCATTCACCGATGGCACATATTGATAATTCGGGTTCCGCATTAAACGAAATAACAAGAAATGCGGGATAATAAATAATCCAAAAACAAGGAACGTAATCAAGCGGAAAGAAGCATACTGCATCGACCGTACAAACAGTTTCATTGTAAAAAACTCATGACTTACTTTTTCCTCATACCAATTCATTCGATCATTCATCTCGACATCCGCTGCAAATTGCTTCGTTTGTACTTGATACGCGCGTTCAGACTCCTGGTACCGTAATAATGCTTTTTCTCGCAGTTGTTCGTTGTAGCTGGTTGCATCAGTCCAATTGGAAAGAACAGTTAGTGGGAAAATGATGACAAATGCCAATAATCCCAAATACAACAAACGAAAGAAAATGGTAAAACCCGGAATTGCCACATTCGTATTCCAACGTATGGTCTTCAATCTAGACCTAAAAGTGACTAGAGCCAATTTGAGTTTGGTCCATTTTTCTAACCACGTTGTTTTGATCACATTTTCGTTTAACTGACGGATAAATTTTATTTCTGGTTTGATTAAAATCAATGAAAACCTAAAAATACTGATGAGAATATAGGTTCCTAATAGTGAAATTGGAACCGCGAAATAGATGCGGCCGGAAACAAATAATCCGATGACAAATGTCGAAATCATAGCCAATATTAATATCACCAAAAATGAGAACAAGACTAATTTTATGCTTCCTTTTTCGGTTGCACTAGCTTGATGATAGCATTTCGGTTCTAAGCCTAATAGCGATATGGCAATTGCGTCTGTCAAGGTTGTTACGCCGTTGGATTTTCGTTATCAAAGAACTTCTTAGGATTGGCCTTAATTTCTTTCATTTTTTCAATTTCCCATTCTTCAATCACCTGTTTATTTAAATTCACTTGACTCTTCATTTTCTCCTCTCGATCCGCTTTGGCGCTTTCATAATCTAAGTAGGTGTATTTTTCCATGTGTAAAACGCCAGATGCACTTTCGTAAAGTTTTGTTTCTGAAATGACCCCAGCTTCTACTTGCAACAGTTTATTATAGTTTTCTACCATGTAATCATATGGTCCTTTATTTAACATCATTTTAAAGAAAATAGGACCCATTTCGATGCACAAGAACACACCTAAAATCAACCAAGGAATCCAACCACCAATTTCATGTGATATTTGAATGCGTTTCAATAATCCATCATATCCATGTGAGCGTGTTTCATTTTCCTTGTATGCTTCTCTCAAATCATCTGAATTGCGGTTAATTTGACCGTCTGCAAAATCCAATTGCTTTCTCCAAGAACTTACTTCAGCTGATTTTAATTTGATAAACTTGTCCTTATCAGCTCTTTTCGTCTCAATGTCAGCTTGCATTTTTTTAGCTACTGGACCAAAACCATACGCACGTTTATCCTGCATTTCTAGCTGCTGACGTGTTACGAGTTGATCAATTTCATCATCATACACTTTTAATTCCTTTTCATAGGATTGCAACTTCTTCTCGTATTCGGCTTTATCTTTCTCCAATTTAGCCACCTTTTGTTTGAAAAGAATGTCCGTTTGTTGGTTCAATTTTTCCGCATATTCCTTTTGATAAGCACTTAATTCAGAATCAATTTCCGATTCTAAAATTTTAATCTCAAGCGGTGCGGAAATCGCCAGACCTAGAATTAAAGCAATGATGATTCTTGGGATCGCTTGTCCAAACTCCTTCAAGGTTACTTTATCTGTCCCATCACCTTTACCCGTCGATGAAACGATAAAGCGGTCTAAATTTAGAATGATTAGACCCCATACTATTCCAAAAATTCCAGATCCTATCAACGCTCCCCAACTAAACGTATCGTGAATGGCATTATTTTTCGGGCCAAAAATCGTGTAAAATGCAAATCCACCAGAAAAGGCAGCTAATAAACCTGTACACAAAACAATCCCCCCAATTCCAGCATATTTCACACGGTCTTGCATGGGTGATTTACTTAAAAAATGTTCATCAGCTCCAGCGCACCACCAAAGGTGCTTAGTTATTTTACTAACGGATTGTAGATAAGTAGGATTTTCCATGAGTTCTTATTTATTTTTATCAATGAGTCGTTGTTCTAATTCGGTCCAAGGAAGTTGGATCGATGGCATCGGTGTAATCGTTTTTGATTGACTAAATTTCGTTAAAAAAAGTGGATGAATTGAGTTGAATTCAGCCATTCTCAAAACGGGCATCGAGGGCAAGCGATAAGTGAAGTCCGGCAAATGTATAGTAGGTACGTTTTTAACTACATACACCCTGTCGACCTGAAGAGGAATGCTTATTTTCTTTATTCCCCAGCCAATAACATACAATGTGAGTTGTGGATAAAATACACTCACTTTTGATTGAAAAACACCCTTACGACTGAACCAATGTAAGCGTTGAAACCACCAAAAGGAACCTTTGCGAAATTTAGACGTTGCCGGAACAGGATTATAGTGAATGCACACAAAGAATGCTGTTGCGAAATTAAAATCAAGTGTTAAGTCCTGCCCGTGAATTAAATAATTCACTGAGTCACTTTCATTAAGTTTAATCATTGAGGACATTTGACGAATATAGAAAATTATCCCCCAAACCACAGAATTTGTTTAAAAGTTTAATTATTTGTTAATTCGTCCTTTGAAGCACAGTATATGGGAAAAATATTTATTGTTGATGCAGAATGGAAAGCTGATTCGAAAGTTTTCATCGTCGATGCAGAATGGAAATCAGATTCCAAGGAATTTGTGGTAGATGCAGAATGGAAATCAGATGAGAAAGTCTTTCTGGTGAATGCTGAATGGAAAGCTGATCGAAAAATATTCCTTGTAGACGCCGAATGGAAAGCAAAAAAAGGCAGTGGCTCGGGATATTCATCCAGTTCAAATTTTTCGGCAGCAAAAACAGGAGCTAGTTTTAGCGATCGATCATCAGATACCACTGATACTGCTGAATCAGGAAATTCATCAAGATCCAATTTTTCATCAAGCAGTGGGAGTTCGTATAGTTCAGGAAGTTCATCCGGATGTGGCGGCACACTCCTTAAATGGTTTATCACTTTGATCATTATTGGAGCTGCGCTAAAATATTTTGGCATTACAGACAATTTTCTTTCTGATTCAAATGACCCTATTGAATTCCGCGTGGTCGCAGATTCATTGAATATGCGTGCAGAACCAAACACCAATTCACAGGTTTTGACCATCATTCCAAGAGACTCCATCCTTCGTCAACTCAATGATTCCGTTCATGAGCTTGGAAATGATACCTGGATATACGTTTCAAATTCCATCGACAGTGGATGGGTGAATAAAGAATATGTCGAGGTGAAATAACGAATTCAGGGAGATTTTCAGGAATCTTTTACAAGCGTAATTAAGTTAATTTGTCCGGAGAGATGATGGTACAAAAGGTTAATTGGGAGCTTTCGTCGTTTTGCTATCAATGGAATCAAAACTCCCACACATATCGATAATGTAAAAAAAGTGCTATTTGGCTGTAGGAAAAAGAGAACCTCGAAATGTTTGAACTAGATTGAGGGTTTTGTTCTTTATGGAAGATTCCTTTAATATAAAATAGGGAAACGTAGTGCCTCCTCCTTTCTCTGTAAACTATAGTTTGTCTATTAGTTTACGGAAGGTTTTTAAATCAAAATACATGTGTTTTGATTCATCTTTAAAATCACCAGGACCTTGTACTAATCTTGCTGCAATTGATAAAACGTCGGAACTTTTCGTTGTACAAATGAAGTGCATGTGATAATTTGCAACTTCCTCTATGGCAATCATATACAAATATTGATCGTTGGATTCTTTAATTTTCTCTTGTATAAAACTGCTTGGAACGAATTGGACATTACATGGTAAGTCAGATTTAAATTTAGTAGAATCCGATAGGTTTTTCACGTATTCAAGAGGGATGAGAAGTGTTTTACTTTGAATCATTTCTTGAGAATTAGTACGCTTTGACATGCAAAGCTTATTCCATGAACCCATTTCTTCCACTCCCTCAATTACTCCACATGCGCGCTGAATCAATTCGAAAATTATTTCTTCCGAAAAGTCAGTATTGCTTTGTAGTCCAACTCCAAATTTTATTTTTGGATCATCCTCAAAAATGAATAATTTCAACATTTCTCCATAAGTGCGACGACTGATTTCTGTTTTGTAATAACCATAGTCCATCGAATGAACGATTTCTGCTTGAATTAAATTAAGTTGTAACCGAATAAACTCATTCGGATGGGTATTAACATAACTATTGGATGCAGACAAATTCATGTATTGTATAGAATCCGAAAAACGCCATTTTTTTTCAATTGCTTCTTTTACTATTGCATCAACTATGCTATCTCCTGTTGTTACAACGATAACCTGTTTTTCTTTATATCGAATGGCATCTTCAGTTTTTAAATTAAACTGCGCAGAGACTTGGAACGAAATGAAAAATGACAAGAAGATTAGCGCGTGTAATTGATTGATTTTCATGTTCATGTTAAATTAGATTTAAAAATACTAAAATTCCAACTAGTTTTCAGCATCCTTGAATTCAAAGTCAAGTTATTTACTGAAGATTCTTTCTTTGTCCAATGAAATAAGAGCAGATAACGGATCCACTCTTTTATTGTTCAAATCTCACAAATTCTCTGAAATTTTCTTTATCGATCACATGACCAATCGCGTTGTAATCTTTCAAGAAAACGGCTGGTATTTTAGCTTTGCCCTTGCTTTGCCATTTAAACTCAAAAGCGGTAATTTGTCCGTTTGAATCTTCTACAAAATCAATTTCTTGTTTTTGTATGGTGCGCCAGAAATAATTCGTGGAATAAAGTTTATGATACTCCTGACGTTTGATTCTTTCCGAGATTAAAAAATTCTCCCATAGAGCGCCTTTGTCCGCTCGCAAATCCAAAGTATTCAGGTTATTGATAATCATATTGCGGATACCGTTATCGTAAAAATAGATCTTCCGGTTATTCTTAATCTCATTTCGTTGATTGCGACTAAAACTATTCAGGCGGAAAACGATAAAAGCTTTCTCCAACAAATCTATGTATTTAGAAACCGTTACTTTGTCAATTTGCAGCAAATTGGATAACTCGTTGTAGGAAACTTCACTTCCTAATTGCAAGGCTAGGGCTTTTAGAAGTTTGTCTAATAAATCTGGTTTTTTTATTCCTGTTAACGAAAGTACATCTTTGTATAAGTAACTCGACGTTAATTGCTTTAACACATCCCGTGCTTCGGATCGATGATTCAAAATATCGGGATACATTCCATAAATCAACCTTTCCTCTAATTGTGCACTCGCCTCTACGAAACCAACATGGTCTTCAAATTCCTCCCAACTAATCGGAAATAACTGGTATTCATACTTACGTCCAGTTAAAGGCTCTTGTGTAGAATTACTTATTTCCAAAGCAGAGGATCCGCTTAAGATTAACTGAACTTCGTTAAATTGATCCGTAATCATCTTGGCGATTAATCCAATTTCTTTGATGCGCTGAGATTCATCGATAAAAATAATTTGATGTTTTCCAATGATAGAACGCAATTTTGAAACTCCTGCATTCTCTAATAAATCTCTATCCACTGGATCATCTCCGTTCAAAAAAAGAAAGTCCTTCCCTTTCAAACATGCATGAATCAATGTGGTTTTTCCAACTTGACGAGGCCCCAATAATACAATTGCTTTTCCCTTGAAAAACTTAGTACTAAGTGTATTAAATAAAAGTCTTTTAATCATAATCACCAAATATAGTATTTTTTTAGTGATTTAAATCACCAATTATATGTTTTTTTCGGGGATTATGTAAATTCAATGCTAAAAAATTGACATTTTAAAGGATTTGAAAAACGACTAAACAAGAGAATTTTACAAATTCAAAAACTCTTGGAATTTCGGCAAAGGGATGTAATACATTCGATTCGTCCATGAATCGATATAGTTGTAAAACGCAAGCGTTAAAACATCTTCGTTAAAATAAAAAGTCAATTTAGACATTGGGAATTTCAAAATAGATGTCAAAATTATATCATAGTCAATTTTTTCTATTCCGGATGTAGTCTCTTGAAATGGTTCTGAAATTTTTAATTTGTCAAAGTACTTTTTAATTTCATCTCGAAGTACATTTTTATTCGACACACTTTCTTTGATTAAAATTTCTTCACCTTTTACAAAATCAAAATTATAAGAAGTATAACCACGGGATGCCCAGGTTGCTCCACAAAATTCCAATTGAGAAGACTGTAAAATCGAAAAATATTTTTTGGCGTTTACGTATTCAATTTCATTATAAACCGACCAAGGGCGGTCACATAAATTCTTATTCCATTCAGTGCAATCATTTGTCACATTCGATTCCTGAGCATTTAATAAAAGTGGAATTGTAAATTTCAATTTATCCAAATTAAAATTGATTTTATCTACCATAACCTGACTAACTGGAGCAGAACTAACAAAGCAATAAGGCACATTATCAAATTTAAAACATGATGTTTTTTTTGATTCCACTTCAAAAGTTTCAATATTCCAATTAATCATTTGATTGTCAATTATATTTTTCAAACTATCGATTTGTTTTTCAAAACTAATTTTCAAATAGTTCAACTCGTTATCTTTACTAAAATTGAGTTTTTCCAATTCTATTTGTCTCTTTTTTAAATTTCGAATAGAATCATTTAATGAAGCTAACTCTATATTTCTATTTGATAATTTATCTTCACATTCTTTTTGTGTTCTATGACTTTTCTCAAGGTAACTCGAATGCGTAATTCTTAAACTATCGACACGGTATAATAACATTTCAATTTGTTCACTCTTTGACTGCGAATGAACGAATGTGTTCAGCAAAGTGAAAATTACTATCACGATAAACTTCATATTCCTAAAACTTTATGTTTAAATAATTGTTTTCTATTTGAAAAATTCAGCGTTCACCATTGTTTTATTCAAACTTAAATTCTTTCTCTCGTTCAAACTGATTGGTGAGTTCAATGATATCAATGATGTAATAGCCATCCACGGATTCTGTAGGATACGGTTTTCGCCATAATTTACTGTCGTTATAGAAGCCATAAATTACCTTGTATTTTCTGTTTTTATTGAGAACCCTAACTAAACTATCTCCACCCATTGCACATTCCAACGTGATCGTTGCTTGATTTCCAGTCCAATGTAAATCTTGACCAAAGCTTCCATTGTAAGTAAAATCATTTAAAAATTCATTAAACTCAAATTCCTCTCCAGTTTCCGGAATCGTCAAAATTAAATTCGTAACCATTCCTGTAACAATTTCCTTGAAAGTCATAATATCAAACATTTCAAAAGGGTTTAATGTCAATGGCTTCGTATGAATGAAATAAGTTCTAGGTTGATTTATGTTTTGAAACCTATCCTTGGTTGGGAAATAATTTTTCGCCCCATTTTGAGCTAATAATTGACTTGAGCATATTAAAACGAGAATAACGAAATGTTGGACTAACTTATTTTTCATACGTCAAAATTAAAAACAAACGTGAATTGCTCAATCTTTCCTTAATTAAGAATCGGAAAATTGGAACTAAGAAATGTTTCATATGAAATCCAACTTGAGTTAAATCCTAGAGCAGGTTTAAACGTCACATACCCTTACTCCAACACCCGTCTCACCTCTAATACACGTTTGGCGTAGTTTGTACCCGTGAGATCAGAAATCACCACTCCATAATGATTTTTAGCGCTAGAGCAGTGAATAAATTTGATTTTTCCATCGGTGTTTTCGACCACGATGCCCACGTGTCCGGCTCGACGATCGGCAGAATTGGTTCCAGTGAAAACCAGACAATCACCTTTTTTACATTCGTTGAGTTCGACTTTCGTTCCAAAATTGACAAACTCGCTCGACATTCTTGGACTGTTTAATCCAAATGATCGGTAAACGTAACTGGTAAATCCGGAGCAATCAAATGATTTTCCTGGACTTGATGTGCCATATTTATAGGTGACACCTAATTGCTTTTTGGCGAATCCGATTAGCGAATCTCCATCAATGCTCACGACACTTTGGGACATACAAAAGCCGAATACAAAACACGCGAAAGTGGTTAAAATGAATTTCATAGGGTAAAATTACGACCTTTTTTAGGTGTGTGCAAAAGATGAATGACACCCTTCCCATTTGAAAAATAGATTCGTTAGAAACTAGACGGGGGTTTTTCTTTCCATTATTGAACTAGAAACGCTTATTTTTTTTGGTGGAAAATTGACGAAAACGGTTCGATTTCGTTCCACAGCTAAATTTTAACTATTTTTAAAAAACCTTCGAATTCTAACCCATGCAAATCCCCAAGATACTTTTAGCACTTCCTTTCTTTATCGCAAGTTGTACATCCAATGACTTCGATCCCACAGGAACCTATATTCTTCAGCGTTCATCAAAAACGGTAAACGGGGAAACATTTGGTTATTTTGGCGAAATTCAAATCAAGCAATTAGAACAGAATAAAATGGTTCTTTCTTTATTCGTTTGTAGGGGAGCGCCAGGTTACTGCATCGGGACAATCAGAGATACCTTGGAACTAAAAAACAAGACCCTAAAATACACCTGTAGTAGTATCGATGAACCAGGGTCAATCTACTTTTATTTCACTAAAAAAGGAATTAATGTGATTGAAAAAAACGCTGATCAATCTAGTTTTTGCGGATTTGGACACAATGTTCATGCAAAAGGATTTTATCAATTCAAGTCACGAAGGACAAAGATCAATGAAGACCCATCGCAGGATCGATTTAAGGTGAGTAATAACGAATTTAGGTCAGCTCTTTCGATTGAAAATTAGTCTGCTTGTTCTTTTAGAATACTCACATTCAAACACTCAGAAAATCTCTATAATTCTGATATTACCAATAAAGAAATTTGGAAGTATGTAATTTTAGTCATACTTTTATTTATCTATAATTAGTTAAAAGATTTTAAGATGAAAAATAAATTATTGATTTTTGGAACACTTTCTTTGACAATTTTAATTGTATCCTTCAGCAATATCAAGTATAGCGGACAATGGTGCTATCAAATTAAATGTGGTAGTAAAACATGGCATGAATTAAGTCCAAAATGTTATTCTCCTTCTGAAGCAAAGGACATTATGAAAAAGAAATACCCAGATTGTTCGGTTAGTTCCGCTACCGATGGACACTGTAAATAGGCTCGAAATTAATAAGATGTTCCAACGATTTAATTGTAACTATTAGGAATTAATCTTTATTGGAAATATATGTTAAATAACAATAGATAGACTATTGTAAAATAAAAACCTAAACATGATGAATCAAACTATTTTAAAAAAATCCAACATACTGTTTACCTTATTAATTACGATTAATTTCATTTTCTTCTTCTTATCAGGTGACTTCAAAATTTCAGTATCTTCAATTCTTCAAGGCCGCGCGTTATATCAAGTATATATTATTATTTGGCTAGGTCTTCTTGGATATTATTTTTACACCAATTTACAACAGAGAGAAAAACCAATTATTAAATTTTATTTGATCCCAATTTCAATCTTAATCTTTTTATTTTTTGTGTTTGTCGCTTCACCTTTTGGAAGCAATTCAAATAGCAAAGAAAGTATTTGGTTCGCTGTATTTTTTTACTTTTTAGCATTCCCAGCACAGGTATTTAACCATTTTAATCATTCAAAACCAAATCAATTATCAGCATTTAAAAAAATGATTTTACTTAG
>CANHMH010000058.1 GCA_947461635.1 Flavobacteriales bacterium
ATTGAATAATCCCATGGACACATAATTGGTTTTTGCTGTTTTACCGGATAAACTTCCTTGCAGGTAATAGCGATAGGATGCACCATATAAGAATTCACGTGCACTTTTTTGTTGTTGGTAAAAGAGGACCGGTACCAGTGCCGTTTTGGCGTTTTTCATCGAAATTTCAGCACTTCCATACAGCGTTGACCGCATGTATAAACGTTCTTTCTCATTGGCTAAAAAGGAATAACTCGGACGATTTACATGAAAAAAACCAAAACCACCCGTAAGACTATGAATCATCCATGATTGACTTCCACCATTACTTCTTCTGAATCGATAAACCATTCCGGTTCCTGCATCTTTGAAAGAAAATTGTGCATTCGCCAATGTTTCGCCACTGATGATACTTGGGTCATATGCTAATCCATTGTATTGATTTCCCCATCGACCGTTGTTTCCATCGATACTGCGTTGACCTAATCCAGCATAAATTCCCAATGCAAGTGTTGAATTTCGATTGAGCGTTAAGTGATAAGCGCCATTCAAGGAAACTTGCGCGGTGCGAATCGATAAATCACCTGTTTGATCATTGTAAACTTGCAAACCTAGGGCAAAGAATCCGCTTGTGTTTCGACGTGCTTTTTGCAAACGCGCATCAAAGCCAGCTGCCATTGTTTGAAAGGGACTTGCGACACTTTTCCATTGATTGCGGTAATTCAAACTCGCGTGAATGGGTCCTTCGCTACCGGTTAGTGCAGGATTGAGCATCATCGGAACTTGATCCATTTGTGAAAAATGTAAATCTTGTGCCTGTACACCAAAAGTAATTAGGCCAATCAAGAAAATCAGTTGTGTCTTTTTCATAGCCTATTTCAATAAGGTTAGGTTTCCAGAACGAATTTGAAAATCCCCATTTTGTAACTTAACGGTCAATTTATATGCAAATACTCCCGCATTCATTTCTTTGTCTTTATATTTTCCGTCCCAGCACGTGTTTTGATCTTTCGTTTCAAACACGCATTGTCCCCAGCGATCATAGATAGCGTAGTCTAATTCTGCAATGCAATTTCCATAAACGCACGCTTGCTTGTTTTCATTGTTTGCACTGGAAGGCGAAAAGATGGTCGGCACATAAATTTCTCCACATACTTCCGTGACGTAAATTTGTACTTGCGCTTGTCCCGTACATCCGTTGGCAGCTGTTCCGGTAACGGTGTACAGGGTTGTCACGGTTGGAGAAGCAATCGTATTCGCACAGGTTGCACACACCAATCCATCTGGTGGACTCCATACATACGTTTGCGCACCATTGGCACTAATCGGAACGGATTGTCCTTCTAAAATACTGATCGAAATAGGACTCGCCATTACGTTAATTGATCCCGTTCCGTTTATTTCATACGTTTCTGATGTCCCACAGTCATTGGCATCACTGACCACCAATGAAACACTTGTCCCTGGAGCAAGATTTGAAATGGAATTTAAATTCGAGCTTAAGGGATTCCAGGTGTACGTATACGGACTTACGCCACCTGTAACAAGTACGGATACCGAACCGTTATCCGTTGTGCATGAAGAAGGAATAATGGTTTCTGTGATCACTAATTGCGATGGTTCTGTTATCGTTACGCCCGCTGTTCCAATGCAACCGCTGTTGTCCGTGACTTGTACGACATAGCTTCCTGAACTCAAATTACTCGCCGTGGCATTCGTTCCTCCACTTGGTGTCCAAGCATAGGTGTAAGGGGAAGTCCCACCTGAAACTTGCGCCATCGCCGCACCGTTTGTACCGCCAAAACAGGAGATATTCGCCACCGTACAATTGACTGTCGGACCGTTCGAATTACTAACGTTCGCAGTGCCATTACTCGAACATCCATTCGCATCGGTGATTACTAACGAATAGGCTCCAGCTGCTAAATTTGAAACGGTTGCAGTGTTCCCATTTCCGGGTGTCCACAAATAACTATATGGAGCGGTTCCGCCAATTCCGTTCGCTGTTACTGATCCGTTCGCTGTACCACATAATGTGCTGCTTGAGCTCGTAGTAACAGAAAGAGGTGCTACTGGTTGGGTGATGGTGATACTTATACTGCCAGGACAATTGTTCACATCCAAAATGGACACAGAATACGTTCCCGCAGGTAAATTGTTTACGCTGGCCCCATTCCCAATGTTGGGCGTCCAAGAATAGGAGTAAGGACCAATTCCGCCACTTGCATTTACGGTAACTGCTCCATTGTTTCCACCATAACAAGAGACATTCGTCACGGTACTAGCGTTAACCGTTAAAGAAGTACACGGCGTGCTTGTACACGGAACGAGGTTTGCAGCGGTGAAGGTGTAAACAGTTCCTGTATTATCCGTCACCTGAAATTGTGTGGATCCAGCGGGCGGAGTAACAGTAGTTCCGGTAGCAAAATTCACATAAGCAGCAGGAGAACTACATGCAGTTACTGGGGTAAATCCATTTAAACATTGTCCAAAAAACCAAGTATAGCCGCAATTTTGACATTCCGTTTGATTCGTAATCGGTGTATTTGTTGCAGGAACATAGTTTGTCCAAGTATAAGGTCCAACGCCCCCATTGACGGTAAATTGACCATTGGACTCCAAACAAACTTGCAATCCAGCACATGGACTCACCGTGATTTGAATCGAATCTGCTCCACATGGTAAAGTGTAAACAATTGTTTGAACTCCAACTCCTGCGGCACTCGGATTAAATACCCCATTCGCATTTACACCGGGACCAGACCATGTTCCACCCGCGGTAGCGGTGCCGACGGCTAAATTAATAGGTGCATCGGTTATGCACACCGAACTTGGTTGACAAATCGTTGCGTCACAACAGGTAATTGCGATGGGTGCACAGGCTCCGACAGCGATGGAACGAACGGCCCCACTCCGTGTTCCAGAAGTAGAAGTACCAGTTCCCCCCACTGCGATTATTTCTCCGTTCGTGTTTATTTCTACATCGTATACCGCGAAGGTGGTTGGATAAAAAGCTTGTTGAATCAAAAGCTGGTCGTACTTCACGACACCTGTAGTTGATCCAACGTAGATGTTCCCACATTGATCAATCGCAATTCCTGAATTCCCTACTGTATGACCACCCAAAAAGACGGAACTATATTGTCCTCCAGGAATGGTATTATCTTGAAGAAAAGAACAGTCTTGTAAGCTACGTTTTTCAATTTTATTTCCACGGTTGACATACAAATGATACTGATCCGTGGCAAGGGCACAAATCCCTGAATTGTCGTAACGGTAATTCTCCAATTTATATCCCCAAGCTGCACCGTGATTCATTTTGAAAAAACTTGTTGTTCCATTAGGACAAAGTGTAAAATTGTCGTTCACATAACCCATGGTGTCCTGTGTCATGAAATAATATTTTCCGTTTTTAGCAGATGTGATGGCTCTAACCTCCTCCAAATTTGGTGGAATACTGACGGTTGGTCCATTGGAAATAAACTGTTGATTCGTAATATTTAGGGTGGAGGTATTGACATTGTAAATGACAGCGTCCAATTGTAATAGCGCACCTCCTGTTCCACCAATCACCAAACTGGTTTCGTCACAGTTAAAGGCGATGGTCCAAAATTCAGCGCTGGAAAGTATTCCTCCCGGATTAGCATTGTTCAAAAGTAGCGCACCCGTTGGACTCACTTTCTGAATTTGCGCGACCGATCCTGCAGTCACATAGGAATTTCCCGCGTTGTCGACAGCGAAGGTTCCTAACCATACATTGGAAGTGTCGTATGGTGTGTTATAGGTCCATTGCAAGGTTCCTGTCGCATTGTATTTTAAAATTTGCATCGGCATAATTCCACCAAGAGCATAGACGTTTCCTGCACCATCGCGGTCACATTCCCAAACTACATCCCAATTCGTCGCAAAAACAGGTGTTTGAATCCATGGGTCGATGAATAAATCCGCATTTTTTTGGTAAACAGCTACATCAAATTTGACCGTGCGCTGATTCATGCGAAACGAACTACTTAACTCAGATTCTTTATTTCCTTGAAAGGAATATGGTGCATGGTCTATGATGTCTCCAAAAGCTGTTGGAATGTGAATTTCTCCTTGAATCAATTGCACATTTCGATCGTATTCCATTTCAATATCCGCTGGATTTCCTCCGGGGTGCACTATGAAGACATATTTCAATCCAATTTCGGGATGAACGGTAAATTTGAGGTCAATTAGTGGATAAATGTTCTCGTAAATGAGTTCCTCAAATGCCTTGGCATGGGAAATGGCTTCATAGCTACCATCTGCTAATTGAACTGAATAATTGTGATCATCGGTCCTTGGTTTGAGTCCGGATAATTTCACTTTTCCATTGGCCTTGACATAGCGCATCGACACTTCGTCGCTTTTGAACTTGAACTTTCCAACGATGCGCTCTTGTTCCTTGTATTTCTGTGGAACCTGTACCAAAGAAGCCCTCAACGCATCGCGTTCCGCTTTCGGGACTTTTATCGCTTCTAAAAACGAATAGTTTATCCCGGTTTTTCCAAAGAAAATGCGTGTAGAACCGAAGTCGACGCCGTAAAGTATTTTCCCGGTTTCATTTGTTGCAAATTCATCAAACTGCCCTTTATTTTCGATAAAAACACGTGCTTTTTGATAGGATACAGTCCAATTATTTCCGGTGTTCTCTTGAGCGAAAAGCGAAAAAAATCCGAATAGACTAAGGCATAGAAGTAGTCGTTTTCTCATTACAGAATTCAGCGTTGGTTTAAACAAATATAAGCTTTTCAATACTAAAATAAAACGGACTTGAATTCCATGTACATTGCATAAAACACTCTTCACCTTTCAGTTCCATTTCTACCTTGCTCCTTTGCTCCATTTATCGTAAATTCGCAATCTTAAAAGTTCAAGAATGATGCGCTCAAAATATCCGGAATACAAAGGATTAAATTTGCCCAACGTGGCTCAATCGGTTTTAGAAAAATGGCAAAATGATTCCATTTTCGAAAAATCTATTTCCACAAGAGAGGGGAATGATTCTTATGTGTTCTTTGAAGGACCACCTTCAGCAAATGGATTGCCGGGCATTCACCACGTGATGGGTCGAGCGATTAAAGATATTTTCTGTCGCTATCAAACCTTGAAAGGAAAGCAAGTCAAACGTAAAGCTGGTTGGGATACCCACGGTTTACCGGTTGAACTTGGCGTGGAAAAAGAACTTGGAATTACCAAAGAAGACATCGGAACGAAAATCAGCATCGATGAGTATAACGATGCCTGTCGAAAAGCAGTCATGCGTTACACCGACATCTGGAATGACCTTACCGTGAAAATGGGGTATTGGGTGGACATGGAAAATCCATACATCACCTACGAACCAAAATACATGGAGTCTGTTTGGTGGTTGCTGTCTCAATTGTACCAGAAAAATTTGATTTACAAAGGATACACCATTCAACCATACTCACCAAAAGCGGGAACAGGACTTTCTTCCCATGAATTGAATCAACCTGGTTGTTACAAGGATGTGAAAGATACAACAGTGGTTGCGATGTTTAAAGCAAACAATCCATCTACGATTGCGTCTACTTTTCAGGTAAGTGATGAGGTAAGTGCACATACGAAAGACATTCATTTTCTAGCGTGGACCACAACTCCGTGGACACTTCCTTCGAACACAGCATTGACGGTTGGACCAAACATTGAATACGCATTAGTTGCGACGTACAATCAATATACATACGAACCGATTACCGTTATTCTTGCAAAGAATTTAATTGGATATCAATTCAGTAAAGGATTTGAGGCGAAAGAGTCTATAGCAGATTTATCAAGCTACGATGCCGGAGCAAAAGTGATTCCTTACGTTGTTTTAGGAAGTTGTCATGGAAAGGATTTGCTTGGAAATACTTACGATCAATTATTGCCTTATGCTTTACCAGCAGAAAATCCTGAAAAAGCATTTGTAGTGATTCCAGGTGATTTCGTTACGACGGAAGATGGAACAGGAATCGTCCATACTGCGCCAACCTTTGGTGCGGATGATGCGAAAGTTGCAGCGGATGCTGGTGTTCCAGCGATGCTTGTCGCGGACGACCGAGGGAATTTAGTTCCGTTGGTTGATCTTCAAGGACGTTTTCGTCCTGAAATGGGTGAATTCGCCGGAATGTATGTAAAGAATGAATACTACAACGAGGGTGAAGAGCCGGAACGTTCAGCGGATGTGCAAATCGCCATCAAACTAAAAGAAGAAAACAAGGCTTTTAAAGTCGAAAAATACGAACACAACTACCCACATTGTTGGAGAACAGATAAGCCCGTTTTGTATTATCCATTGGATTCATGGTTCATCCGTGTGACGGATAAAAAAGACCGAATGGTGGAGTTGAACAATACCATCCAATGGAAACCAGAATCTACCGGAACCGGTCGCTTCGGAAAATGGTTGGAGAATGCAAACGATTGGAATTTATCGCGTTCAAGGTATTGGGGAATTCCCATTCCAATTTGGTCTACAGAAGAAGGTGATGAGCGTATATGCATCGAATCTGTGGAGCAATTGAAAGCAGAATGTGAAAAGTCTATTGCTGCTGGATTCATGCAGACAAATCCTTTTGCTGAGTTTGAAACGGGAAATATGTCCGCAGAAAACTACGCGCAAATTGATTTACACAAACACAAAGTAGATGCGGTCGTTTTAGTTTCTCCTTCAGGAAAACCAATGAAACGAGAGGCAGATCTTATCGACGTGTGGTTCGACTCCGGTTCGATGCCTTATGCACAATGGCATTATCCATTTGAAAACAAAGAACTCATCGAAAATCGCACAGGATATCCTGCAGATTTTATTGCGGAGGGAGTGGATCAAACACGTGGTTGGTTCTATACCTTACACGCGATTTCTACGATGGTATTTGATTCAGTTGCTTACAAAAACGTGGTGTCCAACGGATTGGTATTGGATAAAAATGGACAGAAAATGTCCAAACGTTTAGGAAATGGAATTGACCCATTCAGTACCTTGGAAAAATATGGTCCAGATGCGACACGCTGGTACATGATTACCAATGCTCAACCATGGGACAACTTGAAATTCGACCTTGAAGGAATTACGGAAGTTCAACGTAAATTCTTCGGGACACTTTATAATACCTATTCCTTTTTTGCATTGTATGCGAATTTGGATGAATTTGATTACTCCGCTGCGGATATCGCTTTGGAAGATCGTCCAGAAATTGACCGATGGGTACTTTCAAAACTCCATTCATTAATCGCAGATGTGGATGCCGCTTATCATGAATACGAGCCTACGAAAGCAGGTCGAGCTATTCAAGACTTTGTGACTGAACAATTGTCCAATTGGTACGTTCGCTTGTGCCGTCGTCGCTTTTGGAAGAATGACGATCCGAGTGATAAATTGGCAGCGTATCAAACCTTGTACACTTGTTTGGAAACAGTTTCAATCTTGGCGTCACCAATTGCTCCTTTCTTTATGGATCAGTTGTTCCAAGATTTGAATGCGGTTTCGGGTAAACATCAAGAGGAATCGGTGCATTTAGCGCATTTCCCGAAAGTAAATGAACAATGCATTGATAAGTCTTTAGAAAGTCAAATGGAATTGGCACAAAAGTCTTGCTCGCTCGTACTTGGCTTGCGTAAAAAACACATGTTACGCGTGCGTCAGCCACTGCAAAAAATCATGATTCCAGTGTTGAATCAAGAAGTAGCGGAACATTTAATGCATGTCAAAGACCTCATTCTTTCAGAAGTGAATGTGAAGGAATTAGAACTCTTGACAGATGGAGCAGGAATGCTCGTGAAAAGCATCAAACCGAATTTCAAAACCATCGGACCTAAATATGGCAAGCAAATGAAGTCAATCGCTACATTGGTTGCTGGATTTAATCAAGAAGACATTGCTTCTGTTGAGTCAAATGGAGGCTGGAATGGCGAAATTGACGGTGCAATAATCGCATTGGATTTAGCTGATTTCGAAATCAATGCACAAGATATACCAGGCTGGTTGGTAGCAAGTGAGGGCGGAATCACCGTGGCTTTGGACATCACTTTAAGTGATGAGCTAAAATCAGAAGGAATCGCTCGTGAGGTTGTTAATCGCATTCAAAACATGCGAAAAGACACTGGATTTGAAGTAACGGATCGCATTGTCGTAGAAATTGATACAACAGAGACTGTTGAGAAGGCAGTCAAACAATTTGAAGCGTATATTTGTAATGAAGTTTTAGCAAATTCTATTCAATTTATAAAACTATCAGAAGGTACAAAAGAAGCAATCGAAACGGATGGAGACACCGTTTTTAACATAATTAAAGCAAACTAAGCCATGGATTGGATTTTTGACGGAAAAGAGGTAGCTACCGCTGGAGGTGCAGCGATCATTTGGCACGATCACCGCTACTTTGATATCACGCACAACGGTGTTGTATTTCATGGTGAAATCGTTCAAGATAATTCCGAGAATCGTTCTTTGACGATTAAAATTAATCACCGCGTTTTTGTGGTGAAAAAGAAAGGTGAATTAGATGAAATCATTGCTTCTCTCGGCTTCGACAAACCGAAAATCCGCAAGTTGAAGGAATTAACGGCACCAATGCCTGGACGTATTACTACCATTCACATTGAATTAGGTCAAGCTATAAATCCAGGGGATGCCATCGTATCTTTGGAAGCAATGAAGATGGAAAACGTCTTGAAAGCGGAAGGAATCGGGGTAGTAAGCGCCATCACTATTCAACAAGGGGATGTTGTGGAAAAAGGATCGGTTTTAGTTTCTTTCGAATAAACTATTTGATCCAAATTTCAATCGATTTATTCTCTTTCAAATCAATTTTAGCGTCTTCAAAACTCGGTGCTGAAAACGTAGCGCGTGCATTTCTGGAAAATCCATAGGCTTCTGTGGGAGCACCGACAAGATTTTTATCTAAAACCCCGTTGTTGTTTGCATCGTGATAAACAGCAACAGCGTAGCCGTCTTTTTCTAAATTCTGGAAGGTATATGTTGTTTTTGATTTCGTGGTTTCAATAAACACTCCCTTGAATTGTTTCCCTTTTATAGGAAAGGAATCTTGTTTACGAAACAAGCCAAATGATACCTTCCCCTTCGCGTTTTGTATGTTAGTGACAGTCACCGTCAGGTCGAAACGAGTAGAGTCTACTCGATTTGCAGCGGTAAAGGACACCAAGCCAAAGACAAGAAATAGGAGAAAAACCTTCATAATATCTTAACAAGGATAACAATTATTTGTTTGGATTGCACAACATAAAATGCTGTTTTCCTCGGAATAAGCCTAAATTTGTGTCATGAGTAAATACGTATTAGTTACAGGTGGAGCAGGATATATTGGTTCACATACTGTGGTCGCTTTGGTAGAGAAAGGCTATACGCCAATTATCGTCGATGATTTTCGTAACGCAAGCGAAATTGCGCTAAATGGATTAACGGAAATTTTGGGTTTTCAACCCATCGTTCACCGGGTAGATGTTTGCCAAGTAGAACATATGAGGGAGATTTTCCAACAGTATTCGTTTCACGGAATTATTCATTTCGCAGCTTATAAAGCAGTTGGAGAATCTGTGGAAAAACCGCTTCAGTACTACCAAAATAACTTGGTTGGATTAATCAATATTCTTTCTTTGTTAGAAGAATTCAAGGTTCAAAACTTTGTTTTTTCTTCCTCTTGTACTGTTTATGGCGAGCCAAAGGAAACCAAAGAAGTGCACGAAGAAACGCCTAAAAGTTTACCGGAATCGCCTTACGGTTACACGAAATGGATCGGGGAACAAATCATCACGGATTTCTACAAATCCGCACCGAATTTTCACTTAATGAACCTCCGCTACTTTAATCCAGTGGGTGCTCATTCGAGTTCGAAAATCGGCGAATTTCCTATTGGAAAACCAAATAACTTATTGCCATTTATTACGCAAACAGCTATTGGAAAACAAGCGAGCTTAACTGTTTTTGGAGATGATTATCCGACACGCGACGGATCTTGTGTACGGGATTATATTCACGTAGTGGATTTAGCTGAAGCACATGTTCAAGCGATACAATTTTTGGAAAAACAAGAAAACGGTTGCCTGGAGGCAGTGAACATTGGCACAGGTACAGGCACAACTGTGTTAGAAGTAATTCATGTGTTTGAAAAAGTAACAAATCAAGCGCTGAATTATAAAATTGGTCCCAAAAGAGCAGGGGATGTAGTCGAGATATATGCCAATGCAACGAAATCAAACGAATTGCTCCAATGGAAAGCAACAAGAAACATTGAAGATGCTGTTCGCGATGCATGGAATTGGGAATTGGCCCTTCATAAAATGAATTAATATGTCTTTTTTGATTGATACGCACGCGCATTTATATGCGGAAGAGTTTTCAGAGGATTTATCCGAAATGATGCAACGTGGAAATGATGCTGGACTTCGTGCCATTTTGTTGCCAAATATTGATGTTAGTTCAATCGAACCAATGGAGAAATTGGCAGCGGCTTATCCGCAATGCATCCAAATGATGGGTTTACATCCAACCTATGTGAAAGAAAACTGGAAGGAAGAATTAAAAACCATAGAAGAAAAATTATTCGCGAATCCTAGTCAATATTGTGCTGTAGGAGAAATCGGAATGGACCTCTACTGGGATAAAACATTTGTAGAAGAACAAAAGGAAGTGTTCCGCACACAAATTCGTTGGGCAAAAGAACTGAAATTACCCATTGCTATCCATGTTCGTAAAGCATTTGATGAATTGTTTCATATGTTAGATGAAGAAGGGACAGCTGATTTAACTGGTGTGTTTCATTGTTATACAGGAAGCGTGGAACAAGTCAAGAAGATACTAACGTATGAGCACTTTTACTTTGGAATAGGTGGTGTTTTAACATACAAAAATGCAGGATTGCAGGAAGTACTTCCGCATATCCCCATGAATCGCTTGCTATTAGAAACAGACGCGCCGTATTTAAGTCCTGTGCCATACAGAGGTAAGCGAAATGAATCGAGTTATGTCGCTGAAGTTGCGGGGAAAATGGTTGATATTCTCGGCGTGTCTATGGATGAGGTAAAGAAAGTTACCAGTCAGAATGCGATTGAGTTATTTCAACTGCAAAATTTCATACATTTATCTCATGACTAAAATTCTCCTCATATATACGGGTGGAACCATCGGAATGATCAAAAATCCACTCACTGGAGAATTGGAGAGCTTTAATTTCAAACACATCCACGACCACGTTCCAGAATTGAGCCGACTAAATGTGCACATTGAAAGCATTTCTTTCGACGATCCAATCGATTCATCTGAAATGAATTTGACTCATTGGAAAATGATGGCAAAATTAGTAGAAGAACATTATGCGCAATATGATGGTTTTGTGATTTTACATGGTTCAGACACCATGGCTTTTTCCGCCTCCGCATTAAGTTTTATGCTGCAAGGATTGAAGAAACCTGTAGTATTTACGGGCTCACAATTACCTATCGGAACCATTCGAACGGATGGAAAAGAAAACCTAATTACGGCCATTGAAATTGCTGGAATGAAGGATGAAAATGGCGAGGCAATTCTTCAAGAAGTAGCAGTTTACTTTGAATATTCTCTGTACCGAGGAAATCGAAGCAGTAAGATTTCAGCCAATCAGTTTGAAGCTTTTCAATCACCGAACTATCCTGAATTAGCTAAAGCGGGGATACATATTGAATGGCAAAAGGACCGTCTTTTTAGATCAAGTTTAACGCAACTTACCGTCTTCACAGAACTTCAAAATCAAGTGGCACTGATTCGCTTATATCCAGGAATGAACTTTGAAGTATATGAGACTATATTCAAAGATGCGCGCGTCAAAGCAATAATCCTAGAAACTTACGGATCTGGGAATGCTCCATCAGATGTTCATTTTCAAAAAATGGTAACGGAGTTTATTGAAACCGGAGGTATCGTTCTGAATATTACGCAATGTGGTTCTGGTGCAGTTCAACAAGGAATTTATCAAACGAGTTCTTTTTTCGAACGTGTTGGAGTGATTAGTGGTAGAAATTTAACGAGTGAAGCGGCATTGACAAAGTTGATGTACCTACTCGGTTCTACAGACGAAACAGCCATTAAAGAAAGCTTACAAGTTTCCCTTGTAGGTGAAATGGATTAAACTTTATTCACTTCAATTAATTCACCTTCTTCCACTTTTAGGATTCTTCCCGGGAATTTATCTACCATATTCATGTCATGCGTGGCCATTAAAATCGCTGTGTTTTCTTCTTTCGCCACAGCAATCAGTAACTGCATAATCTCTTCTGATGTTTCAGGATCTAAATTTCCTGTTGGCTCATCCGCTAGAATAAGGGAAGGTTGATTTAATAATGCACGTGCAATAGAAACCCGTTGTTGTTCTCCTCCTGATAACGTATGTGGGAAGTTGTTTGCTTTTTGTTCGATTCCAACCAA
>CANHMH010000059.1 GCA_947461635.1 Flavobacteriales bacterium
ACTACTGGCTCATTTCCTTCCATGACAGAAACACACGAGTTTGTTGTTCCTAAGTCAATTCCAATTATTTTTCCCATTCTAAATATATTTTCATTTTGATGTTTTGCAATTCTCAATTTGTGTGCCATCTCAATTTACACCCCAACCAATGACAAAATGAAACAATAGAACCATAAAACAGTGTCTTTTTGTCATAATTCATGCCACAAGATTCTCTTATTTCGGACAAAATATGATTTTCGTCAAGTTCTCGATTTTAGTAACATCTGTTACACACTCAAGCAAGTAAATCATGTACTTTTGTCAAAGAATAAATGAAAGGCTATGATTAATAAAGAATCCAAACTCTACAGCATCGTTCACATAACGTGTCCACAATGTCACGAAGGAAAGTTTCTAATTTCCAACGTTTACAACTTGAAATATGTTGGTGATGTGCGTCAAGAATGCGACGTTTGCCATTTAAAATACGAACGTGAACCTGGATTTTTTTACGGGGCGATGTACATTTCTTATGCTTTAGGTGTCGCCTTGTTTGTTACCATTTGGGCATCATGTAAGCTTTGGTTTCCTAGTTTTGGAGCCTGGACCCAGATTGGATTGGTGACCTTTTTCACCATCGTTTTAGCGCCCTATTTATTTGCCTTATCAAAAATCATTTACGCAAACATCTTCATTTCCTACAAAGCAGATGCTAAGCCTACAAAATAAGGAGCTCTTGCTCCAAGATCAATTGGGCTACATACTAGAGTCAGAGTTAATCACAGAAATGGCGAAACTTGCGAAAGTTCGTGAAACCACTACGGATGAAATCATTGTACATGTTGGTGATCGTTTGCAGTTAATTCCAATTGTAATTGAAGGATCCATAAAAGTTTCTCGCGAGAATGAATCCGGCGAAGAATTACTTTTGTATTACATTGAAGGTGGTGACACGTGCGCCATGTCCTTGCAATGTTGTACGAAGAAAATGGATAGTCAAATCAAAGCGACTGCGATGGAGCCATCCCTCCTTCTGATGATTCCAGCCGAATACATGGAAATTTGGATGGACCAATACAAAAGTTGGCGAACGTACATCATCAGCAATTACCATACACGGATGATGGAATTAATGGAGTCCATAGACGCCATCGCCTTCATGAATTTGGATCAACGTTTACTCAAGTACCTCCGCGATCAAGCGAAATTATTGGGTTCACTTGAGATTTTACACACGCATCAGCAAGTTGCGGACGATTTACACTCCTCTAGAGTTGTGATTTCAAGACTGTTAAAGCAATTAGAAATCAAGGGGGAAATTACTCTTCACCGCAATAAAATCATTCTGAAAACAATTTAGTTTTCAGCTCATCCTTTTGTCCTGTTGATTATTGTTATTTTTGATTAACCTTATCAAAAAAGACTGTGATTACACTTATAACTGGCATTCCCCGTTCAGGAACATCCTTAATGATGCAACTTTTCAAGGCAGCAAACGCTGAGATTGCAACAGATGCTATTCGTACAGAAGATGAAAATAATCCGAAGGGTTATTTCGAATTAGAGGCCGTTAAGGGAATTGTGAAAAACAACCAATTCTTGAATAATCTTGATGGGAAAACCATCAAAATTGTCGCGCCATTGGTTACATTCATTGACCTTTCTCTTGAATACCGAGTGGTCTTTATGATCCGTGATTTGGACGAAGTACTGCAATCCCAAGGGAAAATGCTCGGCAAGGATCAACAAGATCAGCAGGAAAAGTTTCGCTCAATTTATTCCCTTCACGTCGAAAAAAGCAGGCAATTTTTACGTGCAAACAACATTTCTTTCATTGAAATTCAACACCGAGAGTTACTTGAAAATCCAGAAACAACTTTGCAACACTTGATTGATTTCTGCTCATGGGAAACACGCATAGATGAATTGAAATCCGTGATCGACCAATCACTATACCGCAATAGAAAAAACGCATGAGTTCAAAAAAGAAAGTACTTGTTATCGGTTGGGATGCTGCCGAATGGAAAGTCATTATGCCCCTTATTCAACAAGGTAAAATGCCCGCTCTTTCTCGCTTAATGTCACGTGGAGTTCACGGTAAACTTCAGACCTTAGATCCGCCACTTTCTCCCATGTTGTGGACAAGCATCGCGACTGGATTTCGAGCTGACACACATGGAATTGGTGGATTCATTGAACCAACTCCAGACGGAGAAAATCTTCGTCCAGTTACCTCCACTTCGCGCAAAGTTAAAGCCATTTGGAACATTTTGAATCAAGAAGGATACAAAAGCAATGTTGTAGCATGGTGGCCAAGTAATCCTGTGGAACCCATCAATGGTGTCATGGTTTCCAACTTGTATCAAATTGCCACGAAACCATTGAACGAAGCATGGGAAATGCCCAAAGGAACAATACATCCTGAAGAGCTGAGTGAAAAAATGAGGGAGTTTCGAATTCACCCTCATCAAATCAATCTGCAACAGGCCTTGGCATTTATTCCAAATTTGGAAAAAGATAAATCTTTGCATTCAGACCCACGTACTGCGAGTGTTATGAAAACAATGGCAAATGCTGGGACCATTCACAGTGCCGTATGTCATTTATTAGAAAATACGGAATGGGATTTCACAGCAGTTTACCACGATGCCATTGATCACTTCTCGCACATCGCCATGCGCTATTTCCCACCGAAAAGACCTGAAATTCCTGAAAAAGATTTTGAAGATTACAAGGATGTGGTTGAAGCAGCATACTTATTTCATGACCGCATGCTGGCAAGAATGATGAGTTTTATAGACGAAGAAAATACAACGGTATTATTGATCTCCGATCATGGATTTCATTGTGATCACCAGCGTCCATTGTACATACCAAAAGAACCTTCTGGACCGGCAGTTGAACATAGTCCGTATGGGGTTTTTGTCATGGCTGGACCAGGAATAAAGAATGATGGACGTCAAATTTCCGGATTGAGTGTTTTAGACATTACTCCCACGCTTCTCCATCACATGGAACTTCCTGTAGGAAAAGATATGGAGGGAAAAGTACTTCATGCCTGTTTTACAGAAGCACGTGAGGTCAACTGGATTGAAAGTTGGGAAAAAGTGCCAGGTGATGCTGGAATGCATGATGAGATACTGCGAGAGGATCCTTGGGCAGCACAAGAAGCCTTACAGCAGTTGGTTGATCTTGGTTACATCGATGCCTTGGATGATGACAAAATCCAACAAGTGGAGAAATCGAAACGTGAAAATGAATATTACATCGCTCGAAATTTACTAAATGCCGGGAAATTTGCACCGGCCATTGAAATTTTGGATCGCATTTATGCTGAAAGTCAGATTCAACGTTATGGACAAAGACTTGCGTTCGCATATTTATCAAAAAGACAATACCGAAAGTCCATGGATGTTTTAAGTTCATTAAAAGCAAACATTCAAGCCGACATTCAAAAAGATGATGCCTATGACAAATTAGGAATGGAAGAACCTATGTTCTTGGAGTATTTAGAAGGATTGATTCTACTCGCCATGAACAAACCGCATTTGTCCTTGCCGAAACTTTTAAAGATTCAAGAAAAGAATCCATACAATTATCAACTCGCATTGAACATCGCGCAGATTTTCCTCCAACGGAAAAAATATGACTTGGCAGAAGTACAATTTATTCGTTCGTTAAACATTGATGATTCTCACGCACGCGCCCACCACGGACTTGGACTTAGCTTTTTGAGACGGGGAGAATTAAATGCTGCCATTGAAGAGTTTCTTATTGCCATCGACCACGATTTTTTCTTCCACCGTGCACATTATCACCTTGGCGAGGCACTCGTTCGACAAGAACTTTATGAAGACGCCATTCAAGCCTTTGAAGTAAACCTTCGAATTGCTCCAAAAAATGTGAAATCACATAAATGGTTATTTGAAATTTACAGAGATCACTTGAAAGACACCTCCAAGGCAGATTACCATTTACAGCAACTTGAAAAATCGATAAAAGGAGAACGAATCATCTGTACTGAAGCAGTAGCACAAGATCAAGAAAAGGTATTATCCTTTATTGAATCATTAGGGCATTCCATTAATCAAGAACAGAGCATAAAAGAAAAAGCTGAGAATCTTTTCCAAGATGCTTCCTGGCTGGAAGATATTGGAGAACAAATCATCTTTATTCCTAGCCATTCTTTATCCTTCTTACCTGATTATTTTAACTACAAGCTTCTGTATGTACAAAGTCAAGTTGATTTGAGCTTGAAAAATAAAAAGGGAGAATCCTTGTCAACAATATTATCGACTAAAAAATTAGCGCATTTTGAACAAGAACAAGCAAAAATTGAAGCGTGGATGGAAAGTCAGGCCAATCTTTCAGTACTTTACTTGAGCCTTTCTGAAATGGAAGAAAACAAAGAAGAACAAGGATTTATACTAGAAAATTTCTTGAAGAAGTAACTAAAATTTTAGCATTCCATTGAAAATGATTATTTTTAGTCCAAATTTTAGAAAATGAAAACATTAACCTCTTCAAACAAAACAAGATTAAAACAATATACAGCAGTTGCGGGAGCCTTGGTAGCACAGAGCAATTTGAATGCACAAGTTGTTGCAACGGATTTAAATCCAGATGTGATTGTTGATTCGTTAACAGCGCCATATTCATTGGATTTTAATAACGATGCGAACCCAGAATTGAACTTTTTCGTTCAGCATATTAGTGGTGCTTCATCTACACAGGGTGTTCAATTTACATACGAAGGAGCCCTTGCAGGAATTGCATTAAGTCCAGGAGTATCTGTAATGGGAGCAGCTGGAACAGGAAGTTCTTCCTCTTCGTTTCAAATTTCTGCTCTGAACAATGGAGATCAAATTTCTGTTGCTGGGAATTTTTCAAGTACTGCGGCGGTATTAGGTTTAGACGTTCTAGTGGATGCTGGAGTTTTAGGACAAATTCCGATTCAACAGGGTAATTTCTTGAATCAATCAAATAAATTTTTAGGCGCAAAATTAACTGCCGGTGCAAACACATACTACGGATGGGTTGAATTATCTGTGAACACGAATGCATCACAAATCACCATTCATGGATTTGGTTATCAGTCGACTGCAAATTCACAAATTTTAGCAGGTGAAGGAGCAAATTCAGGACTTGATCAAGTTGCATTATCTGATAAGGTGACCATCGTTGGAACTCCAGAAAATGTGAAAATCAATGTGACACCAGATTTAATTGGTGCAAGTGTTTCATTTGTTTCAATGTCAGGACAAACATTAAAAACAGCGAAATTAGCTGATGTTAACAATACCATATCATTTGATGATTTGAGCACGGGAATCTACCAAGTGGTGGTTTCTACTGCAACTGAAAAAACAACACAACGCGTTTACGTGAAATAATCGAATCAACACTTTTCAAAAAAAACAGCACGTGTGCTGTTTTTTTTTTGCTTAAAAAATAAGAATCCTGTAACTGGTACATATATGGTTGATGTCTTTACGCAACTCTTTCATTACCTTTGAGAAGATTGAAATGTAATGAGGTATTTTCTATTTTCCTTTTTGTTATTTATTAAACTAACGCAGCTTCTTGCGCAGGGATCTACTTGCATCAATGCTACAAATGTCAATCCGGGAAATTTTACAGCAACGGCAATTACGGGAACTGGAGCCTCACAAATTGACGCTAGTGCCTCAAATTGGTACAAGTTTACACCTGCTACGAATGGAAATCTTTCCATCAATTCTTGTGGAGGCGGGTCTGACACGCGTTTATGGATTTGGTCTGGAAGTTGCGGAAACTTGACGCTTATTGGCTCGAATGACGATTTTAATGGTTGTATCTCATCTGGAACAAATTCGTTTGCTTCTCGTGTGGACAATTTGATTTTAACTGCCGGTAACACCTATTATTTCGAATGGGACAACGCTTGGTCAAGTACAGGTTTTACGTGGAATTTCACTTATTCAGCTTTGCCGAATAACAATGACGTGGGAATCATTTACATTAAAAATAGGTTGACAAAAATCCCCTTAAATCAAGCAAATTATGGGGTCCCATTTGGGGCAACGCTAAAAAATTATAGCGGCAGTACGATTTCTAATGTGACTTTAGCAACAGAAATTTATGAATTACCGAATATTTCCACGCCTATTCAAGTATTGACAAGTACACCTATTAGTTTAGGAATTGGGATGCAACAAGACATCATCAGTGGGACTTGGTACCCGAATCTTTCCGTTTCCAAGAATTACCTGATTAAATACGTTAAAACACAAACCCAAATCGATGGCGTAACCACGAATGATGTTTCTACCCAAAACCTGAGCATCGATTTTAATTACTACGCAAGGGATAATAACACGTATTCCAATGCATTTAACTGGTCCTCAACTTCCGAATACGACCAAGGAGTCGTTTACTCAATAACAGGTAATGATGTCATCAGTGGAATTCAATTTTACACACAAAGTGCTTCCACAACTCAAGAATATTACGTTGAAATTTTTCCTGTGGTAAATAATGTCATTCAAACAAGTCCTATTTACACATCTCCAAATTCCATTTCTACCGGTGTAGGATGGCAAAATCATACGTTCGCAAATCCTTTAAACTTGTCCAGTGGAAACTACCTTTTCTCTATCCATAAATTGGGGAATTCGCCTTATCCAATTGGCTGTGATGCGTCTATTTTCACTGGTGGAAAAAATTACATTCGAACAAATGTTTCAGGAAATTGGAATGCCATTGAGTCCTATAGCGTGAATTATGCATTTATGATTCGCCCGAAACTTGGATTAAACCCAGCAATTGATCTTTCATATGTGAATCATCAAAATCCAGGTGGAGAATTTACAAAAATACATACGCGACAATCTGTAAACGGAAATAATTTGACCCTTTCTGCCTGTGGAAAAAACGCAGGGACAAGCAATTTGTACAATGTAACTATGACCGTGACTATCAAAAACGTCTTGTCAAACAATATCATTTATACGGCAACAAGTTCCGCACATAATTTGATTTCTGGTCAAATTGACACCTTCACCGTTGCGAATTACACCATCCAAACACTTGGCGATTATTCCATTGAATATATTTTCAATACGGTAAATGATCAAATTCCAGTGAATAATTCGTACATCACTTATTTTTCTCGGACGAAATCCGAATTATCAAGAGTAGTTGGTGTAACTGGGACCATCGGAATTGGAAACAATGCAACTAGTGCCTATGACAATGGTGTAATAGGACAAACGTTTACGATAGGACAACAAGATTATTTAGATTCTGTGAAAATTGGACTTGCGTCAGGAACACCCTCAAATCAACCCATTCGTGTGGATATTTATGCGACCAATGCAAGCGGCATTCCAATTGGATCACCCATCGCATCTACAACAACATATACAAGTACGGCTTCTAATTCCATTTCTGGTGCGAGCCTCGTACTTCCCATAATCGGTGGGACCTTGAATTTAAGTCCAGGAACTTATTTCTTCGGTGTCATTGAAAATGCGGCAAATATTAAACTTCAAACGTCAACGAGTTACTTCAAAGCAAACCGTGCCTTTATGAAGTGGAATCAAAATCCAAATGGCGCAACTGCCTGGACACCCATTGAAAATTTTGGATACCAAGTTGCCTTAGCAATTAATCCACTATTTAAAATTTGTCTACCAATTCAAGTAAGTTCTTCGGTGACGAATGCGAGTTGTGGTTTGAACAATGGAGCCATCCAACTTTCGACAACTGGAGGAACGGGAAATTTCAACTACACTTGGTCAAATACGGCAAGCAACAGTGCACTCAACAGTAATTTGAGTCCAGGAAACTACACCTGTCAACTTTCAGATGCGAACCTTTGTGTTGCACCTCAACAAAATGCCGCCATTACAATGGTTTCAACTGCTGTGAATTCAACAGTTTCAACGGTGAGTAATCCAACGTGCAATGGTGCTTCTAATGGTTCTTTGAGCATTGCTGCATCCGGAGGAAATGGACAATATACCTATTCATGGACTCCAAATATTGGAAATTCCGCTACATTAACCAATCTACCTTCAGGATTTTACAGTTGTCAAATTACGGATGGGATTGGGTGTTCATCCACTCAACAAATTACCCTTTCGCAACCAGCTATATTGTCCGTTAATGCCACAACGAATTCCATTTCTTGCTTTGGCGGAACAAACGGCTCAATCAGTCTTAGCACATCAGGTGGAACTGCTCCCTATCAATACAATTGGACAAGCAATTTAGGGACAACAAATTCCATTTCAAACGTAGGTAATGGCTTATATTCCTGTCAAATTTCGGATGTAAATAATTGCATTGTTAGTCAAAGTTTTACACTGACAAATCCACCTGCAATAACAAATACAGTATTGACTATTTCAAACGTGGATTGTTTTGGGAATTCCTCGGGAAGCGCGACAATCTCAGCGTCCGGAGGAACGGGTAATTTGAGTTATTTATGGAGTCCAAATGTATCAACAAGTTCTTCCATAAACAATGTTCCCGCTGGAAACTATACTTGCACCATCAGCGATGCGAATGGCTGTCAACAATCAACAAACCTAACAATTGGTCAACCAACTGTGTTAATCTCCATGATTACAGCGCTCAATAATGTCTCTTGCTATGGAGGAACAAATGGATCAGCACAAGTTTCTGGAATTGGTGGAACTCCTCCTTATTCCTATACATGGAGTCCAGCAGGTGGCACAAGTAATTTAGTGACGAATCTTTCCGCTGGCACTTACAATTGTCAAGTGAAGGATGTGAATGGATGCATCAGTAATCAAGTGGTACAAATCACTAGTCCAACCGCAATAACAGTAAATACTGCTTCTATCACTCCGGCAACGTGTGGTTCGAATAATGGAGCTTTGAGCATCGTCACTAGTGGCGGTAACGGATCCTATACATACACGTGGACACCATCTGTAGGTAGCACATCTACGTTAACGAATTTATACGCCGGCACATATCAAGTGATGGTCAATGATCAGAATAATTGCACAGGAAATTTAAGCATTGGACTCAGTAATATCTCTGGACCAAGTGTTACGCTCATAAATCAAACACCTGTTTCTTGTTTTGGGGGTGCAAATGGTTCAGTTCAGGTGGCTGTTTCGGGAGGAACTGGAACACTTACCTATAGTTGGACACCAGGAAATCCGAATGGAAATGGAACCAACGCGATTACTAACTTATCCGCCGGACAATATGCATGTCAAGTAAGTGATGTGCTAGGTTGTGTCGGAACGATTGTTGTTCCTATTTCGCAGCCAGCAGCTGTAAGTGGTACAATCTCATCCTATACACCGGTCAACTGTTATGGCGCAGCTACAGGACAAATCACGATCAATGCTTTCGGAGGAAATCCCGGATATGTCTATTCCTGGTCGCCGATCTATGGAAATTCGAACCAATTAACAAACGTCCCCGCTGGAAATTACACCTGTCAAATCACTGATCAAAATGGCTGTACAGGAAATGTTACTGCCATCGTTTCACAACCGAGTCCATTACAAATTGTGATCGACACCATTATTTCACCAATATGTCACAATACATCAAATGGTTCCATTGTCGTAAATGCAATCGGAGGAAACGGAAATTATGTTTACAATTGGACACCAACGATCAGTACTACCTCCTCCATTCAAAATGTGTCCGCTGGAATTTATGAACTTATTACAAGTGATGTTTTAGGCTGTAGTATTTCCCAATCATTTACCTTACAAAGTCTATCGAATATTCAACCAAACTTCAATACATCTCAGATTGATTGTGCTGGTAACATGAATGGAGCAATAACGCTAAATCCGAACAATGGCCTTGCACCGTATCAATTTAACTGGAATAATTCTGAAACAACAAATTCCATTTCGAATTTGAGTAATGGCATTTATTCATGTGTCATTTTAGATGCTTTGGGATGTCAAAAATCATTTTCTGACACCATTTTCACACTTTCAAATTTAACTGCGCAAATCAACGGAACCAACACCGTATGTGACTCTTCATCCTTGGGGTCAATTAGCGCTTCAGGGATAAACGGTGTTCTGCCATACAGTTATTCTTGGGTAAATTCTTCGGAAACATCCAACACTTTGCAAACGAATGGTCCCGGCGTAGTTACCTGCATCGTAAGCGATGGACTGAATTGTCAAGATACCGTAAGTTTCCAAATCAACTTAACAGATCTCGGTGCAACGAGTCAAATTGTCTCCGTTACTTGTCCGGGGGGACAAACAGGAAGCATTAACATCCTTGCACAGGGAGGACAAGCTCCATACACGTATAATTGGGTTGACTTTCTAGTGAATGACCCAATGATAAGCGGAATTGGTGCAGGAAACTACATCTGTTCTGTTTTGGATAACTTAGGTTGTTCAGTTTCCATTCAAAACGTTGTTTACGAGCCCTTTTCATGGACCATAAACGCTGTGATTAGCCCAGAGATTTTTGGATTGGATGGCGCGATTAATTTGGGGGTTTCCGGAGCAACACCACCATATACCTACACTTGGAGTTCCGGACAAAGTACAAACGATTTAAGTCAAATAGCCGGCGGACAATACTACGTGAACATTACGGATTCAGAAGGTTGTTCACTAACCGATACCTTTCAAGTTGATTCACAGGTATCAACACAAGAGCTTCCTTATGGAAAAACCAAGCTATTTCCCAATCCAAACGAGGGTTCATTCAAGGTTTATTTGGAAGATGGCAACATAAAAAATATACACGATACCTATGGCAGAATTATCGCCTTTGAAGTGCTAGAAGTTCAAACGGGTCAATTTGAAATACAATTGCAGCAGGTTCTTCCCGGAGTTTATTATATTGAAATCATTTCTGAAAATGAAACGATTGAAACCATTCGTTTTGAAGTATTTTAGATGATAATCGTTTTTTTTAGAAATCAAACACTTCTATTATTTCACTATCTTCGGTTTTTATAATCGTTTTTGAAATGAAGCACCTTCTCGTTTGTCTTTTATTCATTCATCAATATAGCTTTTCCCAAGTTGTCATCAATGAGGGTTGCAACAAAAACTACCTATCCTCTGCGGACGAAAATGGAGATGCAAGCGACTGGATTGAATTGCACAATGCAGGAACGACTTCGATAAACCTGAATGGATACGCGCTATCAGATAAATTGACCGTTCCAACAATGTGGGTCTTGCCGAATCTAAGCATTCCAGCGGGTGGGTTTCAGCAAATTTATTGTAGCCAGAAAAATCGTTTTGGATCAACTCCTTTTCAATTTGGTGTTTCAGAACAAAACTTCACACCTCAAGCAGGCTGGAGTCAACACCAACTTGTAACTCCGTTTTATTGGGATGGTGTTTCAAACGTAGTGATCAACGTCTGTTCCTATAACAACGCACAATACACCGAGAACTCGATCTTTAAACAGACTGCTACACCATTCATTTCAACCATTGGAAGTTTTATTGATGGGAGTCCAGCGGCATGCTCGGCGAACAATGCTTCCACTTATTACCAACGTCCAAACATCAAATTGAACAATGCCATAATTGGTACTGGAACGATTCAAAATGGGAATACTGAATATCCAGCTCCGTTTGGTAACTGGTATTGGGGTGCACGACATCAAATGCTCATTCGAGCAAGTGAATTAAGTGCGTCAGGATTGACAGCCGGGATGATTACTTCCATCGGATTCGAAGTAGCAGCTACAAATGGTGAAAACTATACGTATGTCGATTTTCATTTGAACACAACGCAAATGAATGAACTCACAGCTGAATTTATTCCACTTCAAGGAAATTTATACCATACCAATTTTAAATTAGGAGGCGGTGGTGAAACCGTTTATTTATTTGATCCCTCACAACAAATGGTTTCAAGCTTACGCGTAGAATCACCTACTACTGATATTTCTGTCGGACTAAGTCCAGACGCATCGGCAAGTGTCAAATGGCTCGTTCCTTCGCCAGCTGCATCAAACAATTCTTCCATTATTTACTCGGATAGTTTATCGCGACCAATCCTTTCCAAAATAACTGGAATAAACAATAATGCCTTTTACTTAAAATTGTCTCACACAAATCTGATACCATCGAAGTTAGTCTATACAACAGATGGTTCAGATCCAACCTTTAATTCTACTAG
>CANHMH010000060.1 GCA_947461635.1 Flavobacteriales bacterium
CATGACATGGGAAGCAAATGCGTTTTGACAAAACAAAACAATGGAAAGCAGAAAAATAACTCTAAACATCAGTAAAACAACGGGAAAAGTCCGTATTTATTATAACGAAAGTTAACTGAATAAGTTGCTAGCCAACGCTAATTATCGACAAACTTTTCCAATCCAAGTGTTTACGTGCCATTTCGCGTATTTCTTCGGCTGTAATTTCTTGAATTTTTTGGATGTATTTGTTGTAAAAAGAGATGTCCATACCGTGTAATTCTACACCAGAGAATAAATCCAACATGGCGTAGGGTCCGTCGGCTGCTTTGAGCAATTGTCCGAGTAGGTAGCTTTTAACCAACTCCAACTCTTCGGCTGGAACCAATTCTGTTTGTAGTCGCTCGAGTTCATTTTTGACTTCTTGAATCGTTGCTTCGCGCACTTCTTTGGCAACCTCCGTCGCAATCATGAAATACCCGAAATGCGTATTTTCCATCATGTAGGAACCAATTCCGTAGGTATAGCCTTTGTCCTCGCGGATGTTACTCATCAAGCGACTCCCGAAATAATCTCCGAGAATGGTATTCATGACCGAAAAGGAAATAAAATCCGGATGCGTTTTATTGAACATGATTTTACCAATTCGAATAGCTGTTTGCAGGGCATCCGATTTTTCTTGATGAACAATGTGTGCTTTTCCGCTGAACGTGCAATTCACGGGTTCGAAGGCTTTTCCAGCGAAATCAGCACAGGCTGTTTTAATGTCTATCATCACATCCTTTGAAAAATCTCCCACTAAAAAGACTTTCGATAATCCTTTTAAATAGTGTTTTTGGTGGAATGCGATGAGGTCCGCTCGCTTCACACTTGCATAATCTCCTTGTGAAATCACCTGTGAATACGGCGTTTCTTCAAAAAGGACTTGCTGTATTTTTCGCTGTGCTAAAACATTTACTTTTTGCATTTGAACCTTTAATTTTTCTTGTCGTTCATTGCAGATTTCTTGCACTTCTTTTTCAGGAAAAATCACCGAAGTAAATGCTTCGTGAAAAATATCAAAAGCTTGTTTGAGGTAGCTGTTTAAGGCATACAATGTAACGATAGATTGTTCTTGCGATACGCTGACATCGTAATACGCGCCTACTGCATCAAGTGCATGTTGAATTTGAATCGCAGATTTTGACTTCGTTCCTGAAATTAAAAGTCCAGCAGTAAGTGAGGCCAAAATGGGCGTTTCGATCGTCGTTCCAGCATTGAAATGTAATTCAATTTTTGCCGTTTCGTTGGCAATGTTGTTTTTCCAATATAGGGGAATGCCAGGATGTATTTCAACCATTTCAGGAACCGAGAAATCAATCGATTTTATGGGAGTGAGCTGGGGAGCAACTTGACGATTAAGCATTTTTTTTCTTTTTAACTTTCAATAAAACACCATTTTTCTTAGCGAACAAGTGATTGGCAAAGGTTCGGAGGTCCTCCGCGTGAATCGACTGGTAGATTTCTTGTTCTTCGTTAATTCCATTCGCATCACCTAGCAACTCGAAGAAGGACAAATTCATCGCTCGGTTCAACAATCCTTGATCTTGGAAAGCGCGTGCCGTTCGAAGTTTGATTTTAATTTGCTCCAATTCTTTTTTGGAGATCAAGGTCGTTTTGTAGTGCGCAAGAATTTTCCAGATTTCCTTGTCAAGTTCAGCAAACGATTTTCCCTCATTCAATTTTCCCGTGATGATGAACAATCCTTCATCCATGGATCCCGTAATGTAGGCATTGATTTCAGAGACCAATTTTTGTTTCTTGATGAGGTCGACATACATTTTGGACACTTTCTCGCGTCCCATGATGTCGCTTAACAAATCAGCGAAGTAATAACCTGGATGTTTTCGTTCGGGCATTTTGAAGGCATAGTAAAATGCATCCGCAGGAACGTTTCGAACCAGTGTTTTGGATTTAAAACGGTCTTGGGCAGGTTCCAACGGAAGAATACGAGCAGATTTTTTCGCTTTCGGAATGGAACCAAAAAAATGATTGACACGTTCTTTTACGTAATCCAACTCGAAGTTTCCAATGACACACAAAATGCAGTTGGATGGATGATAGTGCTTTTTGAAAAACGCTTTCACGTCACTCATTTTCGCATCCTCAATGTGTTTGATTTCTTTTCCAATCGTCGCCCATTTGTACGGATGTTTGGTATACGCCAATGGACGTAATTCCAACCAAACATCGCCATACGGTTGATTCAAGTAACGTTGTTTAAATTCTTCAATCACGACATTGCGTTGAACTTCCAAGCTCTTATCTGTGAATGCCAAGGACAGCATGCGGTCGCTTTCTAACCAAAGTGCAGTGTCGAGGTTGTGAGCTGGCAGGACATCGTAATAATTTGTAATGTCATTACTTGTAAAAGCATTGCTTTCACCTCCTGCAGCTTGAAGTGGTCCATCGAAATCGGGAATATTCACCGATCCACCAAACATCAAATGTTCGAATAAATGGGCAAATCCAGTTTTTTCTTCGCTTTCGTCGCGCGCACCAACGTCGTACAATAAATTGACCACGGCCATTGGGGTGGATGCTTCTTTGTGGAAAAGGACCGTTAGGCCGTTTTCCAATTTAAATCGTTCAAAATGAATCATAAATAGTTCTTTTGTTCGTCCAGTGCTTGATGAAATTCAGTCATCATTTCTTGAACAATTTCACCCGCAGGCATAATTTTTTCAATGAGTCCGGCTATTTGACCAATTTCCAATTCACCGTTCACCAAATCTCCTTCGAACATGCCTTTTTTCGCACGTCCACGTCCGAGAATTTCTGTTAATTTCTCTTTATCTGCTCCTTCTTGATAGGCGGATTGTAGTTGTGTGTAAAATTCATTTTTCAATAAACGAACAGGTGTCAGTTCCTTTAAGGTCAACATTGTGTCACCTTCTTCACTAGCGATGATGTATTGTTTAAAGTTTTCATGAGCGCTACTTTCTGTAGACGTCACAAAGCGACTTCCTACTTGAACAGCGTCTGCACCAAGGTTCATCGCAGCGAGCATTCCTCGTCCGGTGCCAATTCCTCCCGCGGCAATTAAGGGAATTTGTATGGCCGCTTTCACCATCGGAATCAAACAAAAGGTGGTCGTTTCATCGCGTCCGTTGTGTCCACCTGCTTCGAATCCTTCGGCAACAATCGCATCAACACCTGCTTCTTGCGCTTTCAGTGCAAATTTCACACTGGAAACGACGTGTACCACTTTAATTCCGTGATCTTGCAAATGTTTTGTCCATGTTTTTGGATTTCCTGCTGATGTGAAAACAATCGGAACCTTATGTTTAATGATGGTTTGAATGTGCTTATCGATGTCTGGGTAAAGCATGGGTAAATTCACGGCGAACGGTTTACTCGTTGCTTGTTTGCATTTGATGACCTGTTCTTCTAAAATCTCAGGATACATCGATCCGGAACCAATAATTCCAAGTCCACCAGCATTGGAAACAGCAGCGGCTAATTCCCATCCGGAACACCAAATCATTCCAGCTTGAATCAAAGGATACTGAATTCCAAGTAGTTGACAAATACGGTTGTGCGAGTTTGACATATTTCGTGTTTGAAGGACGAATTTAAGGATTTCCAAAGGGATTCACACACCCTAATTTCAATTAATCTGAAATGATTAAATTAGCATGAAAATAGTCGTTTTGAAAATGCGTTACTTCTTAGTGTTATTCTTGTTCGCGTCACTTTATCAAGTGTATGCGCAGGATTCTCATGAAGCAATGCCTCATAACGAAATACAATTCATTGAAAACAAAGGACAATGGCCTTCCGTTGTACAGTTTCAATCGTCTGTTTCCGGCGGAAAATTATGGATAAGCGACAGTTCCATTTTATTTCAATTGCAAGATCTATCGGATTTACACAAAGCACACTTTGAATTAAAAAACATAGAAAATCCAAGCCTGAAATCGGCACTCATTCAGCAGAAGTTTCTTGGGTCGAAAACGGACAAATTACTTTCTAAAGAAGGACGTTCGACACATTATTACAATTATTTTCTTGGGAATGACTCAACGAAATGGACGCATGACGTACACACTTACTCAAAGTTGGAATACCAACATTTTTATTCCGATATTCATTTGCTTTGGGAGAGTGATAAAAATGCCTTGAAGTATTCGTTTTTTGTTGAGCCGGGAGCCAATCCAAACGAAATTCGGTGGATGTATTCCGGAGAATATTCGTCCGTTCGCATTCGAGATGGACGATTGATCTTGAAAACGGCTATCGGAGAAATCATTGAGCAACGTCCCATTGCGTACCAACTCATCGATGGAAAAGAAATCCCGGTTTCCTGTTCGTTTCAGGAGCAAGAGGGAGTTTATGGTTATGAGTTAGGAAAGTACAACAAAGAATTTCCCTTAGTGATTGATCCAGTGTTAGTATTTGCGACCTACAACGGATCCGTGTCGGATAATTTCGGAATGACAGCCACTTATGGAAATGATGGTTCAGCCTACTCAGCTGGAATGGTCTACGGAAACAATTTCCCTATTCCAAACGCGAATTCCTTTGATATTTCTCCGAATTTCACGTCCATTGCTGGATCCTATGGAATTACCGATGTGTTTGTCACAAAGTATAATCCAACGGGAACAAATATGCTATGGTCAGCCTTTTTAGGTGGGGGCGACATGACACAAGGAACGGAAACTGCACATAGTTTGATTTGTGATTCGCTAAATAACATTTATGTGTTCGGTGCAACTTCTAGTACTAATTTCCCAACGACATCCGGTGCGTTTCAAACGACACACGGCGGAGGAACGACTGGTGCCAATTTCTTGTACAACGGTGTGTATTTTTCCGGACAAGGAACAGATATGTACATTTCTAAAATAGCTTCGAACGGGCAGAATTTATTGGCATCCACCTATGTGGGTGGATCAGATAACGACGGTGTGAATTATCGATCAACTGCGCTGCCGTATAATGCTGCAAGTGCGTATGATTCCTTAACAACAAATTACGGGGACCAATTCCGAGGTGAAATCATGTTGGATTCGTTGAATAACGTCTATGTTGCCAGTTGCACACGATCCTCCAATTTTCCAACATTGAATGCATTTCAACCCAACAAGTCTGCCGGACAAGACGGTGTGATTTTTAAATTGAATGCATCGTTCTCCAGTTTGCAATTTTCCTCTTTTTATGGTGGAAACAATTCTGATGCGTGTTATTCTGTCAAGTTAGATACCCTTGGAGCGATTGTTTTTGCTGGAGGAACCTGTTCGACCAATTTAACGGGAACAAGCGGAGCGTATCAAAGTTCCTTTCAAGGTGGAAAAACGGATGGATTTGTGGTGAAATTAGTTCCAGCGGGTACGAGCATTCAAAAAGCGAGTTATGTAGGCGCTTCAAACTACGATCAAGTATTCTTTGTGGAAATTGATCGTTTGAACCAAATTTTCTTGTTGGGGCAATCGGTTGGAGGAACGTTTCCGGTCAACAATGCGCCTTATTCCAATCCAGGAAGTAGTCAGTTTATCTTGAAACTCAATCCAAATTTAACAACCAACTTAGCGTCAACGGTTGTTGGAAATGGAAGTCCGTCAATTAACATTTCACCAGCGGCTTTTCTAGTTGACATCTGCGGAAACATGTACGTTTCCGGATGGGGAGCAAATATTTTGCAATCCGTTCCGATTAGTGGAATGCCGATTTCACCAAATGCCTTTCAATCGACTACCACAGGTTTTGATTTCTATTTAATGGTAGTTCAAAATGACTTTTCAGGATTACTCTATGGTTCGTATATCGGTGGTTCTTTGGCGCAGGAGCATGTTGATGGCGGAACATCACGATTTGATAAAAACGGTGTCGTTTATCAGTCTGTTTGTGGTGGATGTGGCGCGCACAGTGATTTCCCAACATCTCCAGGAGCTTGGTCCTCCTCAAACAATTCCTCCAATTGCAACAACTTAGTTTTTAAGTTTGATTTTCAATTGATTCCGACTGCTTCGTTTACGACAAATAATGTCGCTGGATGTACAGATTTAACCGTTGATTTTCAAAATACATCCACGCAATTAGATTCCTATTTATGGGATTTTGGCAACGGAGATACAACAAGTGTAATTTTTAATCCTACAGTGACTTTTACGCAGGCTGGAACATACAACGTGAATCTATACGTGACAGACAGTGTTTGCTTGTTGACGGACACTGCAAATATTCAAGTACTTGTTTTGGACTCCATCCAATTGAATGTGTTAGATACGATCAGTTTATGCAGTTCGAATCCATTTGAACTCGTTGCGTTTCACAATGGAACAGGGACACAATTCATTTGGTCGCAAAATGTAAATTTGAATAATCCCTTAAATAATCCGAACGATTCAACAGCAACGGTATCCACACCAGGTTGGTATTACATTGAAGTAAGCAATCCCTTTTGTTCGAAATTGGATAGTGTTTTTCTTGCATTTGATGTCCCACTACAAGCGATATTTTCCATCGATGACTCTTTGGGCTGCGCTCCCTTTTCCGTTTCTTTGAACAATAGTTCGACTTTTACGACTGATTTTCTGTGGGATTTAGGAAACGGAGTGTTAGATTCAGTCAATTTTAATCCGACAGTTACGTTTACCACTCCAGGAACGTATCAAATTCAATTGAATATTTCAGACAGCATCTGTTTGGGACAAGATTCCTATTCGATGACAGTTCAAGTTTCCGCTCCTTTATTGGTGAATCTTCCGGATACGATTTTCTTATGTGAATCAGTCGAAACTACGTTGACTCCCTTCGTAACAGGTTCCCCTACATCTTATATTTGGTCCAATTTTTCAGATTTAAGCGACACCTTGAATGCGAACCTTCAGAATCCTAATTTATCCCTAGTTGATCCACAGAATCAAACGTATTATTTTCAAGCAGACAATGGCTATTGTAGCGTGATCGATAGCGTTCATATTTCTATTTTTGGTGAATCCATTTCCATCCAATGTTTAGATTCTATATGTATCACAAATGTATTGCAGCTGCAAGCCAATAATAATGGTTCAGGTTCATTTACGTATCTATGGTCTAGTCCAAATGTATTGATTAGCCCAAACAATCAAGCCACAGCTCAATGTACGTTGCCTGGTTCACAATATGTTTACTTGCAAGCAACATCCCCTCAAGGTTGTGTTGTATTGGATTCCCAATTTGTGTATGTTTCAACGTTCAACAATGGGAATGTATTAGCAACTGCAAATCCAAACCTCATTATGCCTGGTGGATCAACTCAGTTATCAGGAATTGTTCCTGCAAATGCCAATTTCACGTGGAGTCCCACTGCAACAATGGTGAGTCCAACAGCATTAACAAGTATCGTTTCACCAGCAGAAACAACAACCTACACCTTAACGGCGACTGACGGACTCTGTACAAAATCGGACACAGCACTAGTGAGAGTCTATGAAATAGTCTGTGATGAACCTTATGTTTTTGTTCCAAATGCCTTTACGCCAAATGGCGATCAAGAAAACGATGTGCTTTATGTGCGCGGAATATGGATTGAGAAATTTGTTTTACGCATCTTTGACCGTTGGGGAGAAATGGTTTTTGAAAGTACGGTTCAAAGCATCGGATGGGATGGGACATTTAAAGGAAAAAAACTCGATCCAGACGTGTTTGATTATTATTTAGAAGTGGATTGCATCGGTGGTTCACGAAACATCATCAAAGGAAATGTATCATTAATGAAATAAAGAAAATGGCAAAAATTATTCAAGCGAAATCAGAGAAGTTTTTAGAAAATTATTTAAATAATGCGAGTCCTACGGGATTCGAATCCGCTGGACAAAAAATGTGGTTAGATTACATCAAGCCATATGTAGACGAATACATCACCGATAATTATGGATCCGTTGCTGGAATCATCAATCCAGGTCAGCCGTATAAAGTGGTGATTGAAGCCCATGCAGATGAAATTTCATGGTTTGTACACTACATTACGAAGGATGGATTCATTTATTTGAGAAGAAACGGTGGTTCTGACCACATGATTGCACCTTCGAAACGCGTGAACATTCATACGGACAAAGGAACCGTAAAAGCAGTGTTTGGCTGGCCCGCGATTCACATGCGTCAGCAAAAAGAAGAGACGCCAAGCATGAAAAATATTTTCTTGGATTGTGGATGTTCTTCAAAAGAAGAAGTCGAAGCACTCGGTGTTCATGTTGGCTGCGTGGCAACATTTGAAGATGAGTTCATGATCTTGAACAAGAACAAATATGTTGGACGCGCACTCGACAACCGCATGGGTGGATTTATGATTGCAGAAGTTGCTCGTATGTTGAAAGACGCGAAAAAGAAATTGCCTTTTACCTTGTACGTTGTGAATTCCGTTCAAGAAGAAATCGGATTACGCGGAGCTGAAATGATGGCGCATCGCATCAAGCCAGATTTAGCTTTGATTACCGATGTTTGTCACGACACTGGAACACCAATGGTGGATAAAATCGAAAATGGAGACCAAAAATCGGGTTCAGGTCCAGTTTTGACGTATGGTCCAGCGGTTCAAAACAATTTCTTGAAACAAATCATCAAAGCAGCAGAGAAAAACAAAATTCCTTTCCAACGTGCAGCGGTTTCTCGTTCCACAGGAACAGATACAGATGCGTTTGCCTATTCGAACGAAGGAGTAACGAGCGCCTTAATTTCATTGCCGTTGCGTTACATGCACACTACTGTGGAGATGGTTCAAAAAGAGGACGTAGAAAATTGCATCCGCTTGATTTACGAAACACTTTTAACCGTAAAAGCTGGTCAAGATTTCAGGTATTTGAAATGATTGTTGGGTGTTTCGTGTATAATTCCATAAATTAGCTAAAATTTAGTAAGTAAAATTTATACAATGAAGTCACTTTTAATATTCTTGTTTTCAGTTAATTGTTTTGTTTCTTTTGGTCAAAGCGTCAATTTAGGTACGACTTACTTCAGAAATGATCAATATGTCATTTCATTTGATAAGGTTTTGTATCCTGGGTATGTTCTCAAAATTGAGAATATAAAAAAGAGAGAATATTTGTTAGGGAAAATCATTTCTGATTCACTTTATGATATTGTTTTGGAAACTGATAAACAAATTGATGGTAACACCTTTAAATTCTCGTATTCCTTAGATGAAGGATATTATGGACTTGATAATTATTATGTACCATGTATCCATATTGAAAACATGGAGTGTTTTCGTGCTAATGGAAACATTTTAATTGTTGGTAATGAAATATCAAAAGAAAACTACGATAATATTTCAGGGAATTTTGAAGTTTCCTTACCAAGCTCAGCAACATTCAAACGTTTTAATAAAGAAACTAAAAATGTGGATATCGTTTTGATAGAATCCAACTTTGATGTCGAAACAAATCAGATGGTTCAGATTGAAATTTCGCAAGGAAGTAGAAGTATATTAAACAATGAAGTAGCGGATAGTGAAGGAAATATTTATTTAACCACCACAATCGGTAATCAAACTTGGATGACAGAAAACCTGCGATCAACAGTTTTTAACGATGGAACTGAAATTCCTCTTTTGACTGAAGCTCAATGGTCAAATTCTACAGCCCCGGGAATTGTGAACGAAAGTATTGAAGGCACATTCTACAACTTCTACACGTTGGTGAACGATAAAAATGTTTGCCCGCAAGGATTCCATGTTCCAAATGACAAGGACATCGCTGAATTATACAATACAATCACACCTTACTACCCAGATGAATTGAAAATTTCCAAAGGAAGTGTAAAGAAAAGAATTTACTCTCCACTATTAGCACCACTTGCCGTTCCTGTTCTCGGAGCTGTGCACTTAGGTTGGTGGGGTGCAGCGGCAACAGTTGATCTGGGATTATTAGGAGTAGCTGGTGCTGCGGATGTTGGTTTGTGGAGTCTACAGGCAACTGCAGCGGCCATTGACGCAACGCTAATTTCTCCATTTTTCGGTTGGACTGGTAAAAGAAAGCAATACAAAAATAATTTAAAGTCTGCATTAAGCTACAAATTCATTGATGAACGTGGGGTTCCGTTTTTAGTGTGTAATAATAAATATGTTTCCAGTTACCTAAATCCTGTGAATAAAAGTGAATGGGATAAATATATAGTCTTAGAGTCATTTTTAAATGACTCATCTAAAACGGATTATAGAATTATTGAAAATAAAAATAAAATCGATTCGTTAAAAAATGCGCATATCGATTACAAATACAAAATGAAATACAACCCTTTAGTTTTGTCCGATTTATATGCTGATCATTTCTGGAGTACCACAGCTTGGTTCATTGGATCAGATTATTTCTACGAGGCGAATGGATTATTCGGTGCATTTAATATCCTACCTTATCGTTATGTTGACAAAAGTTATGATTATTATCAAGCCAGTTATTCAAGTTCATTTAGCAAAAAGATGAATTATCAGCCTGTATTGACGCTTCTTCTAAATAAGGGTAACGATGAGTTCTCTGATGAATATGGGTTTAATTTAAATTTTGATAATTACATTTCTTTCCCAAATTCTCGGAACATTAAAAACAGAGATTTTTCCTATCAAAATAGAGAAAAAGAAAGAAAAACAGGTATTACCTATGTAAGTGATTACCATTTACCTGGTTATTTTGGTATAGCAACAAAAATCAAGTCTGATCCACATGAATTAAATCTGTTGGAAAATACGCTTTATGAAGATGGTTTTTCAGGTGCGGATCTGTTTAGAATCCAAACACGCGTTCGTTGCGTTAAAGATTAACTTCTTTCAGTTAAATCAATTCCACTTTTAGGTCTTCGATAAGGAGGATATCTCCTTTAACGAGCTTCGCTCTTCTTCTCGTTTCAATTTGTCCGTTGCGGTAAACAATGCCCGAATCAACAATGTGTTTGGCGTGTCCACCTGTTTCGGCAATTCCAAGTGCTTTCAATAAGCCCATCAATTCAATATATTCTCCGTTTACGGCAAATTGTTCCATTATTTTCCTTTTAATTCCATTGCTTTTAAGGTATTCATCATCAGTGATGCGATGGTCATTGGACCAACACCTCCTGGTACGGGACTGATAAAACTACATTTTGGTGCAACCGCTTCGAAGTCTACGTCTCCCACAAGTCTCCATCCGCGCTCGCGCGTTGCATCATCTACACGCGTCGTTCCAACATCGATGATGACTGCTCCGGTTTTCACCATGTCTGCAGTTACGAAATTCGGTTGACCAATTGCAGCGATAAGGATGTCTGCTTGTAAACAGATTTCCTTCAAGTTCTCTGTGCGTGAATGCGCAAGCGTAACGGTACAGTTTCCTGGATTCGCATTTCTTCCCAACATGATGGAAAGTGGCGTTCCGACAATGTTACTTCGCCCGATGATGACGCAATTTTTACCTTCCGTCTCAATGTTGTTTCGTTCGATCAATGCCATGATTCCAGCAGGAGTCGCTGGTAAGAATCCCGGAAGATTTAAGATCATGTTCCCAAGATTACGTGGGTGAAATCCATCTACGTCCTTCTTTGGGTCAATTGCTTGTGTGATTTTTAGTTCATCGATGTGCGCAGGTAAGGGAAGCTGAACGATAAATCCATCGATGCTTTTGTCCTCGTTTAACTGACGTACTTTATCCAACAAAATCTCCTCTGGAACGGAAGAATCGTAGCGAATGAGCGTACTTTCAAAACCAATCTGATCGCAAGCGCTCACTTTTGAATTGACGTAAGAAACAGATCCACCATCGTTACCGACTAAGACAGCCGCTAAGTGAGGAATTTTTTTTCCTTCCAATTTTCGTTGTTGAACTGCTTGAGCTAATTCGGTACGTATTTGTGCTGCTGTTGCTTTACCGTCTAAAAGTGTCATGAGAAAGTTTTTGCAAAGATAAGAAGAACATACATCTTGACCTAAATCGAGCTATCTTTGTGAAAAAGAAATTTATGAAGCGATTATTACTAGGAATCCTCTTTGGATTGTTTACGGTTCAAAGTCAGGCACAAATCGAAGGAACTGAGTTAGGAATTGAAGCCTACGGTGGAGGTTCTAATTTAGGAGGAACCTTTGGTGGAGAGTTAAAATATGC
>CANHMH010000061.1 GCA_947461635.1 Flavobacteriales bacterium
ACTTTCGGTATGAACGTTGCGAAATATAAATTAGACAAAGATTAGAAATTTTAGTCATGAGACACGGAAATAAAATAAATCACTTAGGAAGAAAAACAAGCCACCGCAAAGCAATGCTTCAAAATATGGCTTGTTCATTAATCGAACACAAGCGTATTAACACTACTATCGCTAAAGCTAAAACGTTACGCGTTTTCGTAGAACCGATTTTAACGAAAGCAAAAACAGATTCTACTCACTCACGTCGTGTTGTATTCTCTTACCTTCAAAACAAAGAAATGGTAACTGAATTATTCCGTGAAGTAGCTCCGAAAATTGCTAATCGCGCTGGTGGATATACACGTATTATTCGTACTGGATACCGTTTAGGAGATAACGCAGAAATGTGTATGATCGAATTGGTTGACTACAACGAATTGTATAACAACGATAACACAAAGAAAACTACTCGTCGCTCTCGTCGTGGTGGTGCTAAAAAAGAAGATTCAGTAGCTGTTGAAGCAACTGAAGTGACTGAAGAAGTTGTTGCTGAAGTAGCGGAAGAAGTAGTTGCTGAAGAAGCTCCTATTGCTGAAGTAGTGGAAGAAGTTGCTGCTGAAGAAACTCCTATTGCTGAAGTAGTGGAAGAAGTTGTTGCTGAAGAAGCTGCACCAGAATCTACAACGGAAGAAGCTCCAGCTTCTGACGAATCAGAAAACACAGAAGAAAAAGCATAAGTTGACACATTGTTAATAAAAAAAGGCGGATTTTATCCGCCTTTTTTGGTTTATAATAACCTCATTTGACCTAGAGTTTCTAATTTTGACTAAAATTTATTCATGCAACAAAATCAACCAGCAATTTTAGTACTTGAAGATGGTACCGTATTCGAAGGAATCGCTATTGGGAAAATAGGTACAACCGGAGGTGAAATCGCTTTTAATACAGGAATGACAGGATATCAAGAGGTTTTCACAGATCCCTCTTATGTTGGTCAACTATTAATAATGACAACCGCACATATTGGAAACTATGGTGTGCATGAACATGAAATCGAATCTGATTCAATTAAAATTGCCGGATTAGTCACAAAGAAATTTTCAAATGGCTATTCTAGATCGTCTGCTAATGAATCGCTTCAAGATTTAATGGAACGAAATGGAACGGTGGGCATCTCAGATATTGACACGAGATCTCTTGTTCGACATATTCGTCACAAAGGAGCAATGAATGCAATCATCTCTTCAGAAATTTTGGATGTGGATCAATTAAAGCAAAAATTGTCGGAAATACCATCCATGGAAGGATTAGAATTGTCTTCAAGGGTTTCAACAAAAGAAGCATTTGAAGTGAAACCTGAAAACCCTATTCACCGCGTATCATTAATCGATTTCGGTGTCAAAAAGAACATCATTCGTTGCTTGGTAGAGCGTGGATGTCACGTGAAAGTTTTTCCGCTAAACTCGACGAAAGAAGAAATGGATGCTTTCCAACCAGACGGATACATGCTATCAAACGGACCTGGTGACCCATCAGTGATGAAAAATTCCATCTCTTTAGTGAAAGAACTGGCTGATTCAGGTAAACCAGTCTTTGGTATTTGCCTCGGCCATCAGATTTTAGGATTGAGTCAAGGACTACAAACTGAAAAAATGTTCAACGGTCACCGTGGTATCAATCATCCAATTAAGAATTTGAAATCAGGCAAAGGAGAAATCACTAGCCAAAATCACGGATTTGTGATTTCAAAAGAGAGTATTGAAACTCAAGACAAAGTAAAAGTGACTCATGTTCACTTAAATGACCATACAATTGCCGGGATCGAATTAGAAGGCAAACCAGTTTTCTCTGTTCAATATCACCCGGAAGCTTCAGCAGGTCCTCATGATTCCAGGTATTTATTCGATCAATTCATTGATAATATGAACCAATTTAAATCATAACATGAGCTACATTACAGACATTCACGCAAGACAAATATTAGATTCTAGAGGGAATCCAACAATTGAAGTTGATGTATTTACAAGCAATGGTATTCTTGGACGCGCGGCAGTTCCGTCTGGAGCTTCTACAGGCGCTCATGAAGCGATGGAATTGCGTGACGGTGATAAGTCTCGTTACCTTGGTAAAGGAGTGCTTAATGCGGTTGAAAATGTCAATACAATCATCAATGAAGCGTTGCAAGGTGAAGATGTTTTCGATCAAAAACGATTGGATCGCATCATGATTGATTTAGATGGGACACCAAATAAATCAAACCTTGGTGCAAATGCCATTCTAGGAACTTCATTAGCGATTGCTCGTGCCGCTGCGCAAGAAGCAGGAATGAGTTTATACCAATACATTGGAGGAGTTGGTGCGGTAACAATGCCAGTGCCTATGATGAACATCTTGAATGGTGGTTCTCATGCTGATAACCTAATCGACATCCAAGAATTTATGGTGATGCCGTTTGGTGCAAGTTCTTTTTCAGAAGGACTTCGTTGGGGAACTGAAGTTTTTCATCACCTGAAAAGCGTATTAAAAGAAAAAGGAATGTCCACAAATGTGGGTGACGAAGGTGGATTCGCTCCTAGTCTAGGATCCAATGAGGAAGCAATTCAAGTAGTGATTGAAGCAATCAAAAAGGCAGGATTCACTCCAGGAGTTGATATGCACATAGCATTGGACGCTGCGGCATCTGAATTTTACAACGATGAAAAAGGAATTTACCATTTTGAATCTACCAATACAGATATGACTTCCGAACAAATGGTCGACTATTGGGTGAATTGGTGCGAAAAATACCCCATCATTTCAATTGAAGATGGTCTTGCAGAAGACGATTGGAAAGGATGGAAACTTGCTACTGAAAAACTTGGAAACAAAATTCAGTTAGTTGGTGACGATTTATTTGTAACGAATACACAACGTCTTTCTCGTGGTATTGAGGAAGGAATTGCCAATTCTATCTTGATTAAAGTGAATCAAATTGGTACCTTAACGGAAACGATTGAAGCAGTTCAAATGGCAACACGAAATGGCTATACTTCTGTGATGAGTCATCGAAGTGGTGAAACTGAAGATAATACCATTGCTGATCTTGCAGTTGCGCTTAATACTGGACAAATCAAAACTGGTTCGGCTTCACGAAGTGATCGCATGTCAAAATACAATCAACTTTTACGCATTGAAGAAGAATTAGGTGATACTTCGGTTTATATCGGAAAGAACTTTAAATTTTTAAAATAAACATTGAAACATCGTTTTAATCTTCGTGTTTACGCATTGATTATCGATGAGCATAAACGCATCCTCCTTTCAGATGAGTTTCGTTTTGGACACTTTTTTACGAAGTTTCCTGGTGGCGGTGTAGAAGCAAATGAAGGTGTAATCGATGCACTAAGAAGAGAATTACAAGAGGAGTTGTCAGCAGAAATGTTGGACTCCTCTTTTTTTTACTTCAATGATTTTAAACAAGTATCTGCTTTTGATCCAGCACAACAACTCGTGGCTTTTTACTATTTAGTAAAAATTCATCAGCCAGAAATCCAAGGCAATACCCCCTACTCGATTCCATTTCAAGAAGAAACAGAAAAACAAAGATGGGTACCACTCATGGAACTAATGGAAAAAGATCTAACTTTTCCAATCGATCAAATAGTACTACTAAAATTAAAAGAAATGCTTATTTCTTAAAGTTAGGAGCGACAACTAGGTCCTTGGTGCCATGCGTCCAAGAATAAAAACCTTCACCAGATTTCACTCCTTTTTTTCCGGCAGTCACCATATTCACTAACAACGGACATGGAGCATATTTCGGATTACCAAAACCATCGTGTAGCACCTCCAAAATAGCTAAACAAACATCTAACCCAATAAAATCGGCCAATTGCAATGGTCCCATTGGATGAGCCATCCCTAATTTCATAACCGTGTCAATTTCTTCTACACCAGCTACTCCTTCAAACAAGGTGTAAATGGCTTCGTTAATCATTGGCATCAAAATGCGATTTGCTACGAATCCTGGGTAGTCATTTACTTCGACAGGAACTTTCTTTAATTGACGAGATGTTTCCATAATCAAATTAGTTACCTCATCAGAAGTTGAATAACCTCGGATAATCTCCACCAATTTCATCACTGGAACAGGATTCATAAAGTGCATTCCAATCACCTTGTCAGCTCTATTGGTTACAGCCGCAATTTTAGTAATTGAAATAGAGGACGTATTAGTTGCAAGAATCACTTCAGGCGATGTTACCTCATCTAATTCTTTGAATATTTTTAATTTTAAATCAATGTTTTCAGTTGCTGCCTCTACGACTAATTCAACTCCTTTTACTCCTTCAGCAAGACTCGTAAACGTTTTTAAATTGTTTAATGTCTCCTGTTTTTCAGCTAAAGTAATTGCTTCTTTCGCGACTTGACGATCAAGATTCTTTTCAATCGTTACAATAGCTTTGTCTAAAGCGGCTTGAGATACGTCTATTAAATGTACGTGGTGATTGAATTGAGCAAAAACGTGCGCAATACCATTTCCCATTGTACCAGCACCAATAACAGCAACATTTTTCATTGAATATTTTTTTGACAAATATAGTAAGTTCAGGTGGAGATGAGTTTAATTAACTTTATTTCATGAAAATTTCTTTCGATTTTAGCCACGTATAAATTCAATTGGAAAACAGTTCTTTTCAATCAATCATATGGACGTAATGATTGCGCCCTTTAGAGTAGATATTATTTACTATTTTTGACTTTAATTTCTTGATTAAACTTGAAATTTGAAACTTACTTAACCTACCTTTTTTGAGTTTTTTTTCAAAATATAAAAATTACATCATCACTTTTGGGACTGAAATTTTCATACTTTTTTTGAGTTTTGTCATTTTCAGAGTTGCCAATGAGCGCATGACAGACATTGCCTTTAGTGAGTATACATTGTCACGAAGAAACATCTCTTTTTTGCAACCATTATTGATGATTGGACTTGGTGTCGCAGTCCCAAGATATGTGAGCATTCATCCGAAAAGAGATTCTTTTCTTCCAGCAAGTTTAATTTTAATGACCATTGTCAGCCTCTTTTTTTTACTTGTACTGACACTTGGACGCGGTTTTTTTTCAGACTTGTTTTTTGGTGATGTTGTCGACTACCAAAATTACATTCTACCTTTATGTATCTTATTGATTGGTTATGGATATCATGCCATTCTATACGGCTATTTAAGAGGAAAGAAAGAAGTTTATTTTTCCAATTTAATCCAATTAGTCAATATTGGTTTGTTGCCAATATCCGTGTTGCTTTGTACTCAAAACGTACAACAACTCCTTTTATTAAATGGTGTACTTCTCTTGGCTAGTTGTTTAATTTTTGGTTTGTATGTTTTTATCAAGCGGCAGATTCAATTGGATTTTCAATCATGTTGGGAAGATGCCAAACTGATGCTGAATTTCGGATTACCACGAATCTTAGGCGATTTTGCCTTGTTAGCCATGTTAACCTTTCCGACGTACATTGTCCTTTCACTTCAAAAAAATGTTTTAACCGGTGGAGACGTGGCATATTCAATTACTCTGTTAAATCTAGTTGGGGCAGCTTTTGGACCATTGAGCTTGGTTCTATTGCCTGAAATTGGTGGATTTCTAGCGGAAAAAAGAATTGACCTCATCAAAAAACGATTTTACGTTTTCGTACTTTCAGGTATCATTTTAACATTGATTGGCTACCTGACTTTTTATTTTTTCCATGAGTTCATTTTGAACCTCCTGCTTGGAAAAGATCACCGAAATGAAATCTTCGAAATCGCACAAATTGTTCTGCTCGGAAGTTTCGGATATGTGCTCTACATTATTTTACGCAGTTTCTTGGATGCCATTCATGTCAAAGCGAAAAATGCCACAAACCTAATGATTGCCTTGGCCATCTATATAGGGTTGGTTGGATATGGCTATTCAATACATGTAAAGTCGATCACATATATTTATTATTTTGTGATTTCCTTAAACGCATTAGGATTACTTACTTTTATCAAGACTTACAATACCATTAAAAACTTAAAATGATCATTTTAGTTTCACTGTTCTTTGCTACATTGATCATCCTTTGGATTCAATTAAAGATTTGGAAGATCGAGCGAAACATTGTATTCCCACTATTTACCGCCATTTTCTATTTCTGGTCCTTGGCCGGCAGCTGGTTATTTTGCTTTGATCAGCTCACTCATTTCGGTAAAAAGATTGGACTTCAGTATTACTACCTTCTTGAGAAAATGTTTTATGTTTATTATGACGCCACTTACCTGCAGGTCATTTGGATGTATGCTTTATTTATTATTCTTTTTCAACTTTTCATTTACCTTGGCTTACGACGGTTTAAAAAAATACCATCCGTAGAAAAAGTGAATACACCGATTCATTTTCAACCAGCTGTATTCCTATTTAGCGCACTTCTTTTCCTGTTTGTATCCGTATGGATTGTGAAGGATGTCATCATTTATTCACTCCTACTCCATGAATCTGTATACCTGAACATTCGTTCCGCAGCCATCAACAATTACACCATGCATCAATACGCGTGTTGGATTATGATTGTCAGTTTGTTTGTTTATGTTGGATTATTTTTAAAACAGAAAGATAAAGCCATTACCGTTAAAAAACCAGGTGTTTTCTTTTGGATTGTTTTTGGCATCTGCAATTTGTACTTAATCATGATCGGCTCGCGACACGAAGTGTTTTTTGGCGGAATCGTTGTTTTTATTTTAATGTCCTATCCGTTTAGAAGTATCCGTGATTCGAAAAAATTATATTTATTGGTCGTTTCAGGTTGGGTATTCATCTTAATGTTGAACGATCCGATTCGCAGTTTAATGCCCGTCATTGCCAATAAAACAGGTTTAACATCCATGCTATCCAGTAAAGAAAATTTGAGCAAGGCTCATTTATTTTCAAGTGATCGCACATTTATCTCACATAATTCACCGGAAATATCAGAAAGAATCATAAAAAGGAATGCATTAAAAGACACTACCTTATACATCAAAAAAGATACGATTGTCATCAATAAAAATAGTTTGATGGAACAATTACATCTACATCCAGACTACATTCTCATTCGCAACAAAAAATTAAAATTTGCGAATAGTCATATATCAATGGTGTATCAAAACAATTCGAATTTCACTAAGTTAATGCTCACCGTAAGTAATGTGGTTTTCAGCAATGAGATGTTTGCTGGTCATTTTTCCATGTATGGTGTTTTATCGAAAAATGTACAGCCTAAAATCGGTTTTAGTTTTAAAAATTTACTTTATTCGTTTGTCCCATCGACCATTGTAAAAGAACGCCCGATGGATTCGTACACATTCTATTCACAAAAAATGGGCTTTAAATCGGGACAAGGATTTACCATTAACTACATTACAGCCTGGTATTTGAATTTTTCTTATTTCGGTTTGATTCTTGGACCACTTTTTCTTGCGGCACTGCTACTTCTAACCTTTTACCTAGCGACAAGATTAAAAAGCAATGTAGCACAACTTTTTTCGATAATTGCCCTTTGTGGAATCACTGGTTTTGCTGCAATGATGGTGCGTTCAGGACCTGAATCATTTAAAGCTTTGGTATATGAAAGCATCATGATTCCATTATTTATCGTTTATGCAGCTATTTTCGCAAACAAAATATGGAAGCAACTAAGAATGAACTATGGAAAATAGAAAATTGAAAATACTTCATGTCATACCATTTCACCCCTCTCCTTCATCTTTTATTTTTGCAAAAAGACAAGTGGAGGATTTGTCGGAATTAGGGCATCAAAATGAACTTTTCTTTTTTAACACCTCTTTTTCAATCATCGGTTTTTATAAGCAACTCGTTCAGCTAAAAAAAATGGTGAAAAATATTAATCCAGATATCATTCATGCGCACTATGGTACCATCAATGCCTATTTTGCTTCTTTTATTACAAATGTCCCATTCGTTGTATCCTTTCATGGAAGTGATTTGAATTTCACGAAGGATGTTCATTGGTTGCGCGAAAAACTCGGAAAACGATTAAGTAGAAGTGCCGCAAAAAGTGCTCGAAGAATTATTTGTGTGAGTGAATTACTCCAAACAAAATTACCCATTGGAAAAGAAAAGTCTACAGTCATTTCATCTGGTGTGAATACAAAGCATTTCAAAAAGCTCAATCGGAAGGAATGTAAAAGTGCATTAAATTTAGGCGAGGCTAAAAATTATATTTTTTTCAATGCAAACAATCCGGTGGTGAAGCGACTAGATATTGCTCTTGAAGTTGTTGCATTGTTAAAAGACTTAAACGTGGAACTTTTATCTTTGAAAGGAAATATTGAGCCGACTGAAATTCCCGTTTATTTGAATGCATCTGTAGCGGTTTTATTATGCTCGGATAGCGAAGGGAGTCCAATGGTGATTAAAGAGGCCATGGCGTGTGGATTACCAATTGTTTCAACGGATGTAGGAGATGTGAAATCACGCATTGCTGGTGTTGAACATTGTTATATTGTGGAACAAAACGCTGAAGCGATTGCGGAAAAATTGAGGATCATCATTGATTCAGACGTTGACATAACCAACGGATTGACGCAGTTAATATCCTTAGAACTGGATCATTTAAGCGTAGCAAAGAAGGTGGAAGCAGTTTATTTTCAGCCATAAAAAAGTGATTTAATGGAATTCCTAAAAAACAAAATCACCGTTTCATTCGCATACCAACTATCACTTGGATTGATCGCCCTATTAATTGCTTTCCTTCCTAAAATGGTCGTTCTTGGGTTTATTCTCATGTTTGCAAGTATCCTTTATGGACTTAAAAAAAAGGAAGTTAAATTTCAATTGGATGTCATTTTACTTTCGTTTGCATTGCTATATGGAGCCTATTTAATTGGAGCCTTATTCACCAATAATGCGGATGCCGCAGGTAAATATTTGGAATATAAACTGTCGTTCATTTTAATCCCTTTTCTATTTAGTTTTCGTCCCAAGTTTCATCTGAACTTATCCTTACCTATTAGCGGCTTATCCATCGGAATTATACTATCCTCTATATTCGGAATCATCAAAGCGATTTCCACTTACTCGAAAACGCACATCATTCTTACGTCTTTTACATCGAGTAATATTTGCATTGATCACCCAACCTATTTTGCTGCGATGACAAGTATTTCGATCGCTGGAATTTGGTATCTACACAAGAATAAAAACTCAGGTTTCACAGGTAATTGGGTGTTTTTATACATGGGATTTGCCCTATGCATGTTGTGCTTAAGTTATGCTATGGCTGCCATTTTGTTTTTGCTTTTATTGTCGTCATGGATTATTTTAAAATGGGTTTATTCCACCATCAATAAATGGTTTTTTCTCACCCTATTGATTTCATTACCTATATTCTTGTTTTTTACGGTCACTCACGTAACTGGCTTTAAGGATGAATTTTCGAACTCCATGGAAGCCTTGAAAAGTTATGTGGCAGATCCGAGTAAGTTTGTTGAAGGAAATGATGAAGTTCTCTCTGGCGATCAAGTGAGATTGGTTATGTGGACTGTAACCGTTAAAGCTTGGTCGAAAAATCCTTGGGGCGTTGGGACAGGAAACGTTGATGAATGTTTGAGTCGTGAATTAAAACGCATCGGACAACATGAACTCGCTACACTGGGTGAGAATAATGAAATTCGCTACAACCCGCACAATCAATATTTACAAATTGGATTGGAAATTGGGATTTTAGGGTTTTTGGTCTTCCTCTTTGGCATGATTGCCTCCATCATCCGAGGGATTTCCACCAAAAATTGGTTCTTGATTTTAATTGTTTCTTGTTTACTTTTTAATTGTTTATTCGAATCCATGCTGCAACGTCAGACAGGAATTGTCTTCTTTACATTCTGGATTTGCTTACTTTTAGTCCATTCAAAACAAACGCAAGAACGAAGTGAATAGAATTTCTGTAGTTATTCCATGTAGAAATGAAGCATTGTACATCAAGGAGTGTATTCAAGCAATTTATGCGAATGAATTACCCATGGATACCCTGTTACATGTGTTCGTAGTGGATGGAATGAGTGATGATGGAACAAGGGAAATTGTTTTAGAATTAGAACATGAATATCCCAATCTAAAACTTGTGGACAATGTGAAGAAACTGACGCCATTTGCTTTCAATTTAGGCATTTATCAGGTTCCTGCTGATTTTATTCAAATCGTTGGAGCAAGACACATTCTTAGCTCAAATTATTTATCCAGTTGTCTAAAAACACTTCAAGAAAACAAGGAAATCTGGTGTGTGGGAGGAAAAATAGAAAATGTTGCCATCAATCAAACGGGAGAATTAATCTCTGCTGTGATGTCTTCTTCCTTCGGGATGGGCGCAGGAAATTTTCGAACCTTAAAAATGTCCGGTTTTACAGATACTGTCACGAGTCCAATGTATCCTTATCAGGTATTTGAGAAAATTGGTTTTTTTGATGAGGACCTGATACGAAATCAAGACGATGATTTTAATTTTCGTGTTTCTCAAGCGGGTGGTAAAATCTACTACATCCATGACATTGAATTAAAATACTACGTCCGAGCAAAGGTTTCTGGACTACGCAAGCAATTTTTTCAATATGGTTATTGGAAAGTTTTTGTTAACCGTAAACATGGCGCCATGACGACCATTCGTCAATTGTTTCCGCCGGTATTTGTACTTTATCTTTGTTGCCTACCACTTACTTTTTTCTTTCCATCTTGGCTTAAAGTAGCTGGACTTTTACCTTTCAGCATTTATCTGTTAGGAATGGCTTATTTCACCTTGAAACTTGTCGGTGTGAAACACTTCTTTCAAACCGTAGTCCTATTTCCCTTGATTCATATTAGTTACGGCTCCGGATATTTGTTGGGAATCATCGATTTCCTTGTGTTGAAAAAAAATCCAAGTGAAAAGCAGAAAGAACTTAGTCGTTAATTAGATAAATTTATGTGAACCATCGCAATTCGGCATGCGCTTCGATAAACCACAAATACAATCTGTCAATCCTTTTCCTTTTAAAATACGTGAACGAACGTTCTCAATTCGACTCATACGTGTAGCGGATTGTTTCGCGCCAGAAAAATGCAATAAATAACCGCGTTGTCTTCCTGGAGTTAAGGCATAAAAGGCATTTTTCAAAGACTCATCTGTATCGAGTTTTGCTTGAAACTCTTCTACCACCTCATAATCTTCATGAGCTTTCATAGCTACTTTTAATCCAGCTTTCTCCACTTCAATGGCTTCGAAAATAAACTGTTTCAAAGTTGTTTCAATCGATTCAATTTCGTGCAGACTTGTAAAACGAATTTGTCGGCCAGATTGAACTTGATCCGTTTGTTGATATAAGATTCCCTCTGAATCCTGCAGTAATGAACCTTTCATGAACATGATGGCAACATATTCCTTAAATCCATGAATCAAACAAATATTTTTCCCTTGATACATGTAACATGGATGCATCCATTTAAATCCTTCATCCAAATGACAATCCAAGGCAATCATGCGCAATTTTGTTAATTCCGCTTGCCATTTTTTTTGAACCGCTAAGAAATCATCTACTTTTTCGTTTCTCATGGAAATGTGTTTCTACAAAAGTAAGTAAAACGGCAGCGATTGAAAACGATCCGTTGGTTGAAGTGAGTTTACAATATAAAAAGTAACTTTGTTTTATGATTCCTTTCTCACCCCCTCGCATCGACCAAAGAGTCGTAGATGAAGTAACGGCAGCGCTATTAAGCGGCTGG
>CANHMH010000062.1 GCA_947461635.1 Flavobacteriales bacterium
TTGCGGTGGGAACGAGATTCGAACTCGTGGTACAGTTACCCGTACGACAGTTTAGCAAACTGTTGGTTTCAGCCACTCACCCATCCCACCAGTGTTCCATGAATGGATGGCAAAAGTACAAAAACAATCTGTTTTTGAAAGCTTTTTTTGAAAAAAATGTTAATTGTATGTGAAAATTCCTTTTTCAGAGTGGATTGTCACCTGTTTTCCAGCCTGTTGCTCCACGCGACCCACAATTTTTGCATCTACACCAAAGGATTTTGATATTTCGATGATTTCTTCTGCAAGTTCCTTAGGAACATATACTTCCATGCGATGCCCCATGTTGAATACTTTGTACATTTCCTGCCAAGGTGTTTGAGATTCTTCTTGAATCATCTTGAAAAGTGGCGGAATGGGGAACAAATTATCTTTAATCACATGTACATCATTCACAAAATGCAAAACCTTTGTTTGTGCTCCTCCAGAACAATGTACCATTCCATGAATGTTTGAACGGTGTTTTGCTAAAATTTGCTGTATGATTGGCGCATACGTTCTCGTCGGTGATAAAACTAATTTCCCAGCATCTAATGGTGTTCCTTCTACTGAATCCTGTAAGTTCTTCGTTCCACTATACACCAAATCTGCTGGTATAGCGCCGTCAAAACTTTCTGGGAATTCTGTTGCTAAACTATGATCAAAAACATCGTGACGCGCGCTCGTTAGACCATTGCTGCCCATTCCTCCGTTGAAAAAGGACTCGTAAGTTGCTTGGCCATCGGATGCTAATCCAACAATGACATCTCCCGCTTGAATATTATGGTTTGAAATCACCTCATCGCGTCTCATGCGACATACCACGGTAGAATCAACGATAATTGTTCGAACTAAATCTCCCACATCCGCTGTTTCTCCACCCGTAGAGTGGATTTCGAGACCGTAAGAGCGTAGTTCCGATAAGATCTCCTCTGTACCATTGATGATTTCAGAAATCACTTCTCCGGGGATTAAATTTTTGTTTCGTCCAATCGTTGATGACAACATGATCGGTCCAGTTGCTCCCACACACAATAAATCGTCAAGATTCATGATGAGTGCATCTTGTGCAATTCCTTTCCAAACGGATAAATCTCCTGTTTTTTTCCAATACATGTACGCCAAGGAAGATTTCGTTCCTGCCCCATCGGCATGCATTACCAAGCAGTAGTTTTCATCTCCAGTTAAATAATCAGGGACAATTTTACAAAAGGCTTGAGGAAATAATCCTTTATCAAGTTTCTTAATAGCGTTGTGAACATCTTCCTTTCCGGCAGAAACTCCACGTTGCTGGTAACGATTATCGGACATAAGTTAATTTGTTGTCAAAGGTAGGAAATCCTATTCGTCTTCATTTGAATTGGCATCAAGATCTTTCAGAATTTTCTGAACATCCTCCTCCGTCTCATGAAGTTTCACCTTGCATATTTTTATTAATTCAGCGGCACGTTTGACCTTCAATGCTAATTCATCTACATTGATTTGACCACTTTCCATATACTGGACAAGTTCCTGTAATTCTTCGTACGCCTCTGTGTAGTTCATAGCACTATTTTATTTGAATCCACGTCTTTTCTTAATGGCTTCATAAGCATCTTGAATGCGTTGAAATTTCTCTTTTGCTCCTTTTTGGTATTCTTCACCCATCTGAGCAACCTTGTCCGGGTGGAAAGAAATCGCCATTTTTCGGTATGCTTTTTTCACTTCGTCATCCGTAGCCTGCTCTGTAATGCCTAAAATTCGGTAATCTGAATCGACATTTCTGTAGAACATATTCTTCACGGATTCGAAGTCCACAGCTGATACGCCTAACATTGTTGCAATTTTTGCAATCGTATTCATTTCCGCCGTGCCAACATCGCCATCCGCCTTTGCTATTCCGAATAAATAATGGATTAATTGAACACGCACTTCTACCGGCATTCTTCCTCGAATATCGGTGCAAATCTGTTGCAGCGGCACTTGACCTGTGTCTAAAAAGCGTTTTAGAATTTGTAAATGCTCTCCTGTGAATCGACTACCAAACTGATCTGCAAAGAACCGTTTGACGTAATCCAACTCGACTTTAAGTACCTTGCCATCGGCTTTCATCACAACAGCAGAAAGCGCCATTAACATAGTTGGGACATCGTAAAGCGAAGATTGTTTTCGGTAAAACTCAAAAGGATCTTGTCCGTTTGCGGTTTTATTTGCTCCGTTTTTAGCACTATTTGAACCCAACTGGTCTACTAGGGATCCAATAATGAATCCAATAATTCCTAGTCCAATTTTTCGGGTAATCAAAAAGGCCCCGACGCCAAAAATCCACTTGTACAAAATCTCTGCTTTCTAAATTCTTTCCAAAACTACTTATTTAAGCAATATGTTCGATGTTTCGTTGAATGAATTGATCCAAAGCTTCTCCTTTTAACATTCCTTGTGCCAAAAGCGCTAAATCAACTAATTGTTTCGTTACCGCTTGTTTTTCATCATCAGATTTTTGTAACAATGATCCAACCACCGGGTGATTTGAATTGACCGTCAAGTTATACATTTCCGGGAAGGCGCCATAGAATCCACCGCCGCCCATACGTTGCTGCTCCATCATTCGTCGAATGAATTCCGGTTGGGTAATGATAATCGGTGCTTCACTATCACTCATGCTTTCAAACTGAACCGTAAATTTCTCTTTTACGACATTCGATTCAAACACGGGCTTCAATTTTTCTTCGTCTTCTTTCGATAATTTTGAAGGAATTTCATCCGTTTTTTTAATCAATTTATCCAATGAATCTGCATCTACACGAACGAAACTCACTTGATCTAAACTTTGTTCCATTTTAGAAATCCAATGTGCCGCAAGTGGTCCATCTAATTGCAATACATCGTAACCACGGTCCTTCGCTTTCTTGACAAAAGAGAATTGCTCCTCTGGATTACTTGTGTACAAAATCACGAGTTTATTGTCTTTGTCCGTTTGAAGTGCCTTGATTTTCTCTTGGTATTCATCTAAAGTAAAGTATTCATTCAGGGTATTTTTTACCAAATTGAATTCTTTCGCTTTGTCTGCGAACTTATCCTCTGATAGAACTCCGTATTGAACGAAAATTTGCAAATCATCCCACTTCGATTCGAAATCTTTGCGGTCTTTTTTAAACATCTCTGCTAATTTATCCGCTACTTTTTTCGTGATGTGTGCCGAGATTTTCTTCACGTTGCTATCACTCTGAAGGTAAGAACGAGAGACGTTCAGTGGAATATCTGGAGAATCAATGACTCCATGTAAAAGTGTCAGGAATTCTGGAACTATTTCCGCTACACTATCTGTAATGAATACTTGATTGCAGTACAAATTGATTTTGTTTTTTTGTACCTCGACGTTTTCTTTGATTTTTGGAAAGTAAAGAATTCCCGTCAAATTGAATGGATAATCCACATTCAAATGAATGTGAAATAAGGGCTCGTCAAAAGTCGATGGATACAACTCACGGTAGAAATTTGCATAATCTTCCGTACTTAAATCAACAGGAGCTTTGGTCCACGCTGGCGCAACATTGTTTACTTGGTTCGGCACATCAATCGCTACACGTTTTACCTTTCCATCCTCATCTTTTTCCCCTTCAGGAGAATCCACATATTCCGTTTTATTTCCGAAGAAAACCGGAATTGGCAAGAATTTGCAGTACTTGTTTATAATTCCACCAACACGTTCTTTTTCCAAGAACTCTAGGGATTCTTCGTTGATGTAAAGAACGATATCAGTTCCTCTATCGGTTTTCTCAATTTCCGTAAGCGTATACTCGGGAGAACCATTACTTTCCCATTGTACCGCTTGAGATCCTTCGTGACGAGAAAGCGTTTTAATTTGAACGCGTTCCGCAACCATGAATGCTGAGTAGAATCCAAGTCCAAAGTGACCGATAATTTGCTCTGCTCCTTCTTTTCCTTTGTATTGTTGAACGAATTCCTCAGCACCTGAAAAGGCGATTTGGTTGATGTACTTATCAATTTCATCCGCTGTCATTCCAATACCTCTGTCGCGAATTGTCAATGTCTTTTCTTCTTTATTTAAAATCACTTCGACTTTCAACTCACCTAAATCACCTTTAAATTCACCGCTTTTCGCGAGAACATTCATCTTTTGAGAGGCATCTACAGCATTTGAAACCAATTCACGAAGAAATATTTCGTGATCGGAGTACAAGAATTTCTTGATAATCGGAAAGATGTTTTCCGTTTGTACGTTTATTTGTCCTGTTTTCATGATATAAATTTTGTTGCTTTCGTCGGTCAAGGAATATGCCAACGATGAAATTGTGACATTTTGACAAGATTTGATTCTCTTCCGCCATTAATTCTCGGTCATTTGAAATAATTTGTCACTTTTGTAGCATGAAAGGATATGCATTTATTACCGGCGCAAGCTCTGGATTCGGAGAAGCCATTGCGGAAACATTAGCAAACGAAGGATACAACTTAATCATTGCGGCACGTCGAACGGAACGTTTAGAGGAATTAACGTCGCGTTTAAGTGTATTACCAATAGATGTGCGCATGCTCACGATGGATGTTCGAAACGAGGCTGAAGTGCAAAAAGCAGTTTCTTCCTTGCAAGAGGATGTTCAGAATCGCATCGAAATACTCGTTAACAACGCTGGACTTGCCGTAGGTCGCGGACCAATTGACCAAGGGATTTCCGATGACTGGGACCGTATGATTGATACCAATATCAAAGGACTCTTGTACGTAACAAAAGCTGTGGTTCCATTTTTAAAGAAACAACAGCACGGACACATCGTGAATATTGCAAGTATTGCTGGAAAAGAAGTTTATCCCGGAGGAAACGTTTATTGCGCGAGTAAGCATGCCGTAGATGCGCTTTCAAGATCCATGCGCATTGATTTAATTTCTTACGGAATCAAAGTGACAAACATTGCTCCTGGAGCAGCGGAAACAGAATTCTCACTCGTTCGCTTCAAAGGAGATCAAGCAACTGCTGATTCCGTTTATGACGGTTATGATGCCTTACAAGCACAAGACATCGCTGACAGTGTATTATTTGCCGTAACGCGTCCGGCTCATGTTAACATCAGTGACATTACCATTATGCCAACGGCGCAGGCAAGCGCTACAATCGTACACAAAAAGGATTAATTCCCCTCTGCGTCAGTTGGCATTTCAGTTACGGGAGCAAGGGGCATTAGGTTTTGAATCAAATCCTCGTAGCGTTGTTTTAAACGTTTTTTCTCATCTGCTTTTGCAAAGGATTTCCCTTCTTCCAATTCAGCAATTTCCATATCCAACGCATTCACCAATTCCATGTAGTTTTGGATGTTAAATTGAACTGCTTGCTGAACCCAATACTTCATTAATTCAGAACCAACCTCGTTGTAATGAATGTAAGCAGCGTGAGATTTTTCTTGAAGATCAATGTCCATGCGAATAATGTAAACAGCATAAGAAATCATTGCTTGAAGCGCCTTTTCACCTTTCAAATCACTTCGGTAAATCAATTGATCAAAGTAGTCATAGTCGGATGAATCTCCAAACTGAGCAAGGACTTCTGAAATTGTTACTTTGAGTGCATTGGCCGTTTCATTTTTCATTCCGCGAGCCGTATTTAATGCCGCTTTTTCATCTAATTTAGCAAACGAAGCAAGTCCAGAAGCTATGGCATTATACGATTTTTCTTTTTCGAAAAAAATCTTGAAAAAAGCAGCCGCTTCATCCACCTCCATAAGGGTTAATAAGGATACTGCTGCAACTCGAACATCCGATTTAGGGTCATTTAATGCAAGTTCCTTGATTTGTGGAAGGTAGGCTATTGCATCCTCTTTTGCTTGCTTTTTAATCAATTCAATTGCTTTTGTTCGAATGTTCCAAAATGGGTCATTTAAAGCATCCTTTACGACTTTTGCAACATTCACATTTTCAGTATTACCAATGCGATTTAATGCCGTAGCACGTGCTTTCCATCGTTTTGCATTGTAAAATTGGTGAATAAATTCATCCGTTGACTTCGCTTCAAAAACTTTACCAAGTAACATTTGAGACTCATCGAATAGGACATTTTTAACAACCCCTTTGGTTGGGAAATAAAAGCTTTGAGATACGGAGTCCACAACAATGCGCGTTGTCGTTTTTCCAGATCCATCCCAAATAGCGACGTCTACAGGTAATTTATAAATGGGAAACTCGTTATAATTTTGTGTTTGTTTTACGGTTAAGATGAGTGTGTTGTTTTCACTATTCATTTTATGCGTCACCTCCAATACTGGATGTCCATTGTTTAAAAACCATTGATCAAAGAACCAATTTAAATCTTCTCCAGAAACCTCTTCAAATGCCATACGAAGGTTATGTACTTCAGCTGCTTTGAATTTATTGGATGTCAAGTATAGATTTAATCCTTTAAAAAAGGCTTCATCGCCAAGATAATTGCGGAGCATGTGAAGGATTCTTCCTCCCTTGTTGTAGGAATGTCCATCAAACATATCCTCTTTATCTGCATAATCGTATCGAATCAAGTTAAAATAACCACCATTTTCAGCAGAACCAAAATATCCATCCGACTCACTTTCTGCTTGGAAATCTGCTTCGTCTAATCCGTAACGGTGTTCGTCCCATAGGTATTGAGAATAATTCGCGAAAGACTCATTTAATGGTAAGTTCGCCCAAGATTCGCATGTAACTAAATCACCGAACCAATGGTGAAATAATTCATGTGCGATGGTCGATTGGTCATTCGCATCTAATAATTCTCGATCGGTTTTGTACACATAGTCTCCAAAAATTACCGCTCCGGTATTTTCCATTGCTCCAGAAACATAATCTCTCACAACGATTTGCGAATATTTGTCCCATGGATATTCAACGCCAAGTTTTTCTGAAAAGAAGCGAATCATTTCAGGTGTCTCACCGAAGATTGCTTTTGCATCTTTTTCGTATGCGGGCTCAACGATGTAATTTACTTCCATTTTAGAACCATCTTTTCGCGTGTACGAATCCGTTACCGTTTTAAATTCCCCTACAGCCATCATAAATAAGTATGGTGCATGTGGTAAGTCTTGTTTCCAATGATCTGTTCTCGTTCCATCCGCATTCTTTTTAGAGGAAATCAGTTTGCCATTCGCTAACGTCATGTATTTATCTTGAACAGTCATCAAGATTTCTTCTGTTGATTTTGCGTTAGGAGCATCCACTGTTGGGAACCAAACGCTATTTGCTTCCGTTTCACCTTGTGTCCAAATTTGTGGCATTTTCGTTTTATCTTCTCCTTTGGGATTGATAAAATACAAACCTTTATCTGAAGTAATCGCTGCGCTGCCACCAACTTTTCTTTCATCCGGTTTAGCTACATATTGAATGCTTACGTTAAACTTCTCGTCACGCACATAGTTACGGTCCAATTGAATACGCAAGTGAAGTGAGTCCTTGTAAGAATAGTTCAATTTTTTATTGTTCATTTCCACCGAAATGATATCCATCCCTTTTGCGTCTAGGATTAAACTATCCGAGGTGTAAAAATGCTGTTTTGCTGTTAAAATTTCCTTTCCATTCAAACGCGCATTCTCCCAGTCAAAACTCACCTCTAATCTGGTGTGAACCAAATCTGTCAATAAAGTACGAGAAGGATTGTAAATACCTCGAACATATGGATTCTCCTCTTCTATTTCTTCGTACATCATCTCATCCCAATTTAATTCTGGGAATTCAACCGTTTCCTCTGAGCCAACAGCATAAGGGATCTCTTGGACGGATGTAACTGATTGTTTACATGCTGTTACGAAAAACAAACCGGAAACAATGTAAGCGTATTTTAACATAGCGTATATTTTAGACAAATCTGCGGAAAATAATTGAAAATTCCGAGAATAATTACGGGAAACAAACGCGAGAAAAACAGTTTCGTTACTTTTGCTGAAAAAAAAGATGAATTCAATCGAAACATACCACTTCCAAGGAAAACGCGCCATCGTTCGAGTAGACTTTAATGTTCCCTTGGATAAGGAAACGATGGAAGTAACGGATGACAAGCGAATTCGTGCAGCACTGCCGACCATTCAACACATTTTATCGGCTGGAGGAAGTGTTATTTTGCTGTCACATTTTGGAAGACCAAAGAATGGACCTGAGGATAAGTTTTCGTTGAAGCACATTATAAAAACAGTTGAAAAAAACATTGGGAAAAGCATCAAATTTGCCGCTGATTGCATCGGTCAAGATGCCATTGATCAAAGTTCAAAGCTACAATCTGGCGAAGTACTTTTAGTGGAGAACGTTCGATTTTATCCCGAAGAAACAAGTGGTAACATTGGATTTGCGGAAAAATTATCCAAACTTGGCGATTGTTATGTCAATGATGCCTTTGGTGCAGCGCATCGCGCGCATGCGAGCACGACTCAAATCACCTCGTTTTTCCCGAAGGATAAAATGGTTGGATTCTTAATGCAATCCGAATTGGAAAGTGCACGCAAAATATTGAATCATGCCGAGCGTCCATTCACAGCCATTGTTGGTGGAGCCAAAGTATCCGATAAAGTATTGATTGTTGAGAATTTATTAAACATTGCCGATCACATCATCATCGGAGGAGGCATGTCTTACACGTTTTACAAAGCTCAAGGTGGTCATATTGGACAATCCTTGTGTGAAGATGAGCGTCTAGAAACATGTCTTGAGATCCTAGGCAAAGCGAAAGAAAAAGGAGTACAGATTCATTTACCGATTGACTCTACCATTGCGGATCGATTTGCAGCGGATGCTGAAACGAACGTTACTCTGAGCAATCAAATTCCAGACGGATGGATGGGATTAGATATCGGGACAGAAGCGATTGCGCAATTCCGTGGCGTTTTATTGAAAAGTAAAACCATACTTTGGAATGGACCAATGGGCGTATTTGAGATGAAGGCTTTTGAGAATGGAACAAAATCCATCGCGTTAGCAGTAGCGGAAGCTACAAAAAACGGTGCATTCAGCTTAATTGGCGGCGGAGACAGTGCTGCTGCAGTTGAAAAATTTGGCATGAGTGACCTAGTAAGCTACGTGAGTACTGGCGGTGGTGCCTTACTTGAATATTTTGAAGGAAAAGTTTTACCTGGTGTTCAGGCAATCGAAGATTAATTTGCTTTCACAACGTCCACAAGGCGGTTGGAATATCCAGCTTCGTTATCGTACCAACCAACAACTTTCACTAAACCATTGAAAACTGTTGTTAATTCAGCATCGAAAAGACAACTGTATGAACTACCGATGACATCGCATGAAACGATTGGATCTTCCGTATACCCAAGAATTCCTTTCATGTCCGTCTCACTCGCTTTTTTCATCGCGGCATTGATTTGTTCAACCGTGACATTTGACTTCGTCACCAAGGTTAATTCGGTTACCGAACCATCTGCTACTGGGACACGGAAACTTCCACCAGTAATTTTACCTTTCAAATCTGGGAAAATACGTGTTATCGCTTTTGCGGCACCAGTTGATGTTGGAATGATGCTATTTGCAGCAGCACGAGCACGACGTAAATCCTTGTGTGGAGCATCGTGTAAACGTTGATCTGAAGTATAACTGTGAACCGTAGAGATGTACGCCACTTCAATGTCCATTAACGATTTTAACACTTTGACCATTGGGGCTGCGTTATTGGTAGTACACGAAGCATTCGAAATTACTGCATCGCAGAAATCCACCGCGTCATTGTTTACCCCCATCACTACAGATGGAATATCCTCGTCATTTGCTGGCGCCGAAATGATCACATTTTTCGCTCCACCGACAAGGTGTTTAGATGCTGCTTCTCTCGTAAGAAAAAGTCCGGTAGATTCTAAAACGGTTTCAACACCATAATCAGCCCACGGAATTAACTCTGGATTTCGTTCACTGATAATCGTGATTTTCTTTCCATTGGAAAAATGCAATTCATTTCCATTGATTTCAAAAGACAAAGAGAAATTTCCATGTACAGAATCGTACTTCAATAAATGGGCAAGTGTCTTGACATCAGCTAGGTCATTGACCAATGCTACATCAACTTGAGGGTCAAGTAAAGCAATTCGTGTGAAACAACGTCCAATTCGACCGAAACCATTTACACCTACCTTTTTCATTTTTCGAAGTATTTATACATACAAAATTACACAACAGTCACGAAATAAAGAACAATTAAAAACAAAAAGTGTTCAAATGACACTTTGAACACTTTTCAATTTGAATATCAGTAAGTTACTTAGTTAAAAGTATACGTTTGCCCATTTACTGTTACCGTAAAAGTGGCATCACATAATCCATTTCCATAATCAACCACACGTAATGGATGATTTTGTGGTGTGATTTCAATTGTACCGCTCAAAGGGAATCCGCAACCTACTTTCACATGTACGGGATTTGTTGTCAATGAAGTATAACCCCCTCCGGAGGAAAATGTTGCGCTCGCTGTCCCTGTAATGTCATATTCATCGTCGAAACGATTGAAAAATGTCGTGCTTCCAGATGTCCATGTTCTAACTCGCGTTGAAGTATAATTCACCGTTTCACCCGAAGTTAAGGTCGCAACGCCATTGATTTGTACATTGAAATACGGTTGTCCGGAAGAATTTAAACCCATATTTTCAACAGTTTTCGTTCCATCAATCTTAATGTCATTTACATAATAATCAACAGGTGTATGCGTAATGATTGTTCCTTGTGCATGATAGAATCCTGTATAAGTGGTGATGATTTTCCCGCGTCGTGTTTTTCCATCATTGCAATCACAGTTGCTTGTGCCGTAATCGACCGTTACTGTTTTAACAGATCCAATGGTATCAATGGTAATAATTACATTACACGCTGTTTTTTGTGTCAATGGTTTATCTCCTGGCTGACGAACAATCACCTCTCCGTTTTTGTAATAGACCATGTTGCCGGTAATCGCTTGATCAGAAATATTGGTCATTTCATCAAAAGCTGATTCCACTTTATAGTTCACTTCTGCCGATTGGTCTTTATCGTAGCGAAACTTACCACAAGAACTTAAAACAAGTCCGATTCCAAACGTTATAACAAGTAATTTTTTCATGTATGAATGATTTAAACCGTTTGATTAAAGCAATAATCTTGCCATTTATTATTTTACAAATTCAGTTTTGAACGAACATCTTTTTTGATGCCATCTTTGTGCAGGTAGATGTTAATCGTTTTGTATTTGAAATAGTTTTCAGATACATACAAATAGCCTTTCGGATAATTTGATGTACCCCATGAATTTTTTACCAAGAAATAATTCACGCCATTTTGGTCAGTATATAAACCAACAATGTGCATTCCGTGGTCATCAGTAGTTGTTTTATTATCGTAGGCTTCTTGACGAAGTTCTTGAGTGATTTTTAATTCTTTGGTTGGTTCTGAAAAGGCATTTGATTTACGTTCAGCGCCGGCTGAATTAAAGTTTTTCTCATCTTTCCCAACCACTTCAACACTTTTTGGATCCGCCGGCACAATAGCGATTCCGTTGCGGAAACTAAATCCTTTTTCGGAAACATCAGCGCCCCAAGCAATCGTATAGCCATTTTTTAACGCTTCTTTGGTTACTTCAACTAGGTCATTCATTTCAACATTGTAGCTTTCACCCCAAGCCCAGTTATCAGGAATTTCCAACATACATTTTTTATACATCTCGTGATTGGTAAA
>CANHMH010000063.1 GCA_947461635.1 Flavobacteriales bacterium
AAAGTTGATTTTTCCAAAATCATAATGACTACTGAAGGAATGGGGTCTGGAAAAGTAATTTATAAGATAACCATTCCATTTACAAGAGTTAAAGAAAAGTGTCAAGCATATACATCCTTTGACCATGTTGGTGGATGGAATCACGAGCCAGCATTATCTGGAAGAAAAGCACAATTAAAGAGTGCTTTGATGAAAAGTGAAACCCTTGATATTAGTCATTTACTGCATACAAAAGAAGGTCTGCAAGAATACTGGATCCAATGGAAAAACAAAGATCTCCAGTCTGAATGTGGAAAATTAACAACCACTAACAGCGAATAATCGCCATAAAAACGACTGTTATTCGCAAACCGTTATTTTCGAAGAACGAAATTTTGACCTAAGTATACTTTTCTCACCTGTTCATCGGAAGCTAATTCTTCCGCTGTTCCTGACTTCAAAATACTTCCTTCAAAGAGTAAATAGGCTCGGTCGGTGATTGAAAGTGTTTCTTGAACATTATGGTCTGTAATCAGAATCCCAATATTCCGTTTCTTAAGTTCTGAAATAATGCTTTGGATGTCTTCCACTGCAATTGGATCTACACCTGCGAATGGTTCATCCAACAGGACAAATTTTGGATTCGTTGCTAAGGCTCTGGCAATTTCCGTTCTTCTTTTTTCTCCTCCCGACAAACGGTTCCCAAGGTTTTTACGAACATGGGTTAGACTAAACTCTTCCAGTAATTGTTCCAGTTTTTCATTCCGTTCATCTTTGGACATATGCGTCATTTCGAGAATCGCCATGATATTATCTTCAACGCTTAACTTACGAAAAACAGACACTTCTTGTGGGAGGTAACCGATCCCCATTTGAGCACGTTTATACATAGGTAGTTTTGTAATTTCAACTTCATCTAAGAAGACGGAACCTTCATCCGGACGAACCAATCCGACCATCATATAGAAGGATGTCGTTTTTCCAGCGCCGTTTGGACCCAATAAGCCAACGATTTCACCTTGATTCACTTCAACAGAAACCCCATTTACTACAGGTCGTCCTTTGTAAGTTTTACGAATATGTTCAGTGTACAATTTCACGTTACGAAGGTATTAAAAATTCAAGGCATAGCGCGCACGTATTCCAAATGGACTTTGTCCAGGAATTGGGTGAGTCATTCGCCAAACTAAGTCAACGCGAATTACCTTTAATATGTTTTCGATTCCAACAGATGTTTCCATGTAAGGAATGCCATTAAATCGCTTGACGAAATCCGGGATTAACATAGCTTGTTCGTGTTTTTGGCTGATGTCACCATAGAGTATTCTTCCTGTGGACACAAGGCGTAAATTTAATTTTTTCACCAAAGGAATTCGGTCAAAAAACAAGCCTTCCCAATGATTTTCAATAAATCCCGTAATGTATTTGTCACTGATAAATTCCATGAAATTCAACTTATTAAAGGTGCTTGTCAGTAACCATAAAGATTGATTCCCTTCATGAACCTTCAGGAAAGGATAGGCTGTAGTTCCGAATATGTATCCCGCTGTTACGCCATAACGCATTCGCCCCAAGACACCCAATTGCGTATTATGTTCCATCTGAAATTCTAAACGCTGGTAATTGTATTCACTTCCAAAGATGTTTTTCATTCCGATGATTGCCTGTAAAGAAAAAATGGGATAGGCCGATCGGACAGTGGTTCGGTCAAAATAACCTGAAATAAACTCCTCGTCTTTGGTCCACCTAACGCGTCCAATGAATTCAAATGTTTTAATGTTTGAGACATTGACAGTATCGAAATTGAGTACACGTTGGTAATTAGCTAAACCGAGAGGAGTGTAGCTTTTCCATTCGAATCCACCATACAAGATGAGGTCTTTTTTGATGTCTTTTTCAAGATTCAGACCAACTTTATTGACAAAAGTTAATTTATCAAAAGGTGCGGTATTAAATACAGTAGCGAAAGTACTTCCCATGGAAGCTGCTGTGGGTGATTGACCGATTTGTTCAATATCATAGGAGTAGATTCCTGTGAGCATACCACGTTTTTTCGGTGTGATATTGTAACGTATTTTACCGGCATATTTAAATTTATCGTCTCCAAAACCATAGGCAACGCGACCACCAAGTTCAAGTCTTTTAGAAAAATCATTGGAAGTCCTTAAGGCCAATGCAACTCGGTAATTCTCTACTGGGTTTATACTGATTAATGATGTCGCATTTCCAAGTTCAATTTTATTGAATTGAAAATAGCCAGTTGTTCCAAAGTAGATTAATTTTTTCATCGATTTGTAAAAGCTTGTTTTACTGAGTGAGTCGACCATCTCCTCGATGTGTTTTTCTTGAACATTTAATGTGATAGGACGATTTTTCTGCCAATAATCAACATTTCTAATTTTCGCGCTATCACTGAATTCAACCGAATTGGCAGTGTAAAATGCGTTTTCCTTTACTTGATTGATGATAAAATCACTTCGTTTGCTGTATTTGCGTCCAAACATTCCCGGCAGTTTAGATTCCTCCGTTAATCTAAATTCTAAAATCAGACGTTCTTCCGTTAACATCCATACTTCATTTTGAACTTGATCGAAAAAGTGTTCAAAGTAAAAATTTTGAATGTAATTTAGGTTGGCATCTGGTGAAATGGAGGCTTTTATTTGTTTTACAGCGTATGTGGTGTCGTTAATCCACATTTCTCCTGAGAAAGCAAGGTCTCCCGTTCTTTTAGGTTCAAAACGTAATTTGTAACACCAATCAGACCCAATAAAGGTGGAATCTTCTAGTACAAATTGATAATATGAACGTGCAAAAGGTGCAAGTGGACTGATAAATGATTTATTGAAAAGGTCATAAATATTGTCGTAAACGTTTAAATCTAAGTACATGTCCCCAAGGAATTGATTCACTTGAATGTTTTCAAGACCAGTAATTTTAGTAGCTTCAACAACCTCCTTTTTCTGTTTAGGTTGATTTTTAAAATAAAAATCTGAGATAGACTCTGTTAAAATAACGGGTAAGTACGTGTTTCCTTCACTTGTGGAGTCTAAATAATTCATGATTAAATCCATCCGCTTAACGAGTCCGTTTTGTTGAAACTTATCACCAATATTATTCAGGTCTAATTGAATTTTATTGTAAAGTTTATATTGATAAGCCCCAAGTTTTTCTTTGTTATTGATGGGTTTGTTTGCGATCACTTTTTTATGCAAGGCAACAGCGGGAGATTCACTCGAAATCATTACAACCACATCTTTGTAGTCTGTGGACTGTACAGCCAACTGAATTTTTAGTGATTGTTCAACATCTTTTTTTATTTTAATGGACTGTGTCCTATATCCAATAAATTGGATTTGAATGGAGTCTGTTGCGTAATAACTTTGAAGAAAAAATGCCCCAACACTATCGGTTAAAACGCCAATTTTCGTATCGGAAAATCGCACTCTCGCAAATGGTATAGGTTCCCCTTGCTCATCAGAAACGGTTCCCTTAACCGTGGTTGTTTGCGAAAACCCTAAAAATGGAAATAGAAATAAAAATAAAAGGAAGGATAAGGATTTCATAAGGACCAATTAGTCTTTCTGATTTTTAGCAACTCTTTTAGCAACGAGTACACTGATTTCAAATAGCAAGTAAATTGGAATAGTCACAATGACTTGCGAAATGACGTCAGGAGGTGTTATGATGGCCGCCAAAATTAAAATGACAACTACGGCGTGTTTTCGGTATTTGACTAAAAATTCTGGTGTAAACAAACCAATTTTCACCAGTAAATACGTAACAACCGGAAGCAGAAAGAATAATCCCGTATAAAACACAGTGGATAAAATGGTACTCATGTACGAACTAATGGTAAAGTCGTTTTTAATTTTGTCGGTAATTTGAAATGCGCCAAAAAATTGAACGCTTAATGGAGCTACAACGAAATAGCCAAAAAGAATACCTGTAAAGAAAAGAATACTCACGTAAAATACGATTCCTTTTGCCATTTTACGTTCTTTAAATTTTAGTCCAGGTTTTACAAAGGACCATAATTGATAAAAGATATAAGGAAAGGCAATAACAGCACCGCCCATAATGCTCATCATTAAAGCGTAAGAAAATTGACCTGACAAGGTCATGCTTTGAAAGTTCACTGGGATTTTATCGATGCAAACGTGCAGGTATTCGCACAAGAGTCTAAACGTTATAAAATGCGGGTCCACCATGATTAGGAAAACATTTTCCATGATTTCTTTTTGGTAAATCCAAATTACGATGGCAAAAATGATGACAGCAATGGCCGATCGCATGAGTCTCCATCGGAGTTCTTCGAGGTGATCCAAAAATGACATTTGCTTGTTATCTGACATAGTACAAAAGTAGTGAATTTCTCTCGCTCAAAAATGAAGTTTTAGAACGTAATTAGTTTACGACCTAAAGCGCCAACTTTGTTTAAAATTAACAGCTATGGAAAAGAAATTTGAATTAAAGGAGATGTGGTTTAACAATACCGATGCAGAAGTAATATTAACAGGTGTTTTACATAAGGAGTTCCTTCAGTACGACACAAAAGTTCGCATGCCAATTAACCGATTAAACGCTTTGGTAAACCTTCTACAAAAAAACAACGAAGGATTTGATCTTTACGACCACATGTGTAGTTTCAACCTTGGATTTATAACAGAGTATAATGTTGTATTGCCAGTTGAATTAAACCGAACATTTACGAATAGTGAATTGAGAGGGGAAGAATTAGTTCCACTCAAACAAATTAGAGCTTAAGGCTGGATGTAAACTGTTTCTTCGTTTACTTTTTCAGCTTCAATTTTGATGATCCCTGCACCGGATTTATTTCCTTTTTTCGCATCGATATCAAGAACAGCTACACCCGCTTGACCTAATTGGTACAATTGATTGTAATTGAATGTCGCCATACCATTTAAATTTGTGTAAGCGGTATCAAATACAGCAACCTGCTGAGGTGTACCTTGTGTATTTGTACCATATAAAACAACCATCGCGTTACTTACGCTAGCGTTATTTTCATCTTTGATGTAAATGTTAGCAATGGTATCTAATTTCTTTCTGCAAGAGGTAGAAACAATAATGGAAAGAATTGCTAGAACAATGATATTTTTCATCTCAGTTTAATTTTAGTTCGGTAAGTAAATTGTTTTAACAGTTGTTGTGTGAACACGACAACGCGCATAGTCGTAGGCAACTTTGTTATTGTATTTTACGATAATGTCAAAGTAACCTGTCGTATTTTCTTCACCTGAAACATTGAAATATTGGTCCATATCAACAATAGCGAATCCGGATGCATTTGAATAAACAGTATCCACAAATGGAAGAGTTGCAGGATTGGATTGCTGGTCTCCAATGACGATTACTTTCGCTCCGTCCATGAGTTGATTTGAGGATGAGCGAACAAATACCTTCAATACAGCAGGATCTTTAGACTCACAAGAAACACTGATTAGGATGATTAAACTCAGTGAAAGTAGGTTAAAAAAGGTTTTCATATTTCTTCGAAAGTTTCAAATTTACATTAATTTTTTTAATTGCTCAAATCATATTACTGGATTGTTATAACGACACGATTTCGTTTTTCCTCCTCAATTTGAATCACTTGGTTTCCAGTTAATCCAAAATAAAAAGCGTTCACTTTTAAAACAGCCACCCCAACCTGTCCTGATTTGTAGTATTTATCCAAATCAAAGAACGCAAGTCCACCGACATTTGTTGTCGTACTATCATTAATTATCGCTAATTGATTCGAGTTCGTTGTAGGCTCTACTACAAGCTTCACTTTTGCGTTTTCAACGACCTCACCATTAGAAAATTGAACTGCGACCTCTAATGATGTTGCTTCTTTTTTGTAACAAGAACTTAGCGGTAACAAACACACTAAAAACAGGACAATAATTCCATCTCTCAGCGTTATTTTACCAATAAAATTCTTGTACATTTGCATACTTTAGGTCTGTTTAGCCATGTGTTAAACAAGTTCTAGACCCGAAAAGTTACACTTTGCCGCAAGAAAATGAATATTAAAGAAATACTAGACGCAGTACAAGCATTCGAAATTCAATCAGCACATGATTTAGAGAGCTTTCGAATTCAATTTTTAGGATCTAAGGGCCAGATTAAAGATTTATACGGTGCATTGAAAAATGTTCCGAATGAAGATAAGAAGTCTGTCGGACAGCAAATTAATCACTTGCGTCAGATAGCAGAAGATAAATTAGCGTCATTTAAACTATCGTTCACAGATAAGAATGGTAAAGAAGACCAATTGGATTTGACAAGACCAAGTTCGGATAATCTTATAGGTAGTCATCATCCCCTTTCTCTTGTTCGTAAGGAAATCATCGAAATTTTTAATCGAATCGGGTACGTTGTCTCAGAAGGGCCGGAAATCGAAGATGATTGGCATAATTTCTCGGCACTGAATTTCCCGCCCGAGCATCCAGCTAGAGATATGCAGGATACTTTTTTTGTGGAGAAAGGTGAAAATGAAATGGCACTGCGCACGCATACGAGTAGTGTCCAAGTTCGGGTAATGGAAAATTCAACTCCCCCAATTCGAACAATTTCCCCAGGCAGAGTGTATCGTAATGAAGCCATTTCAGCACGTGCTCATTGCTTCTTTCATCAAATAGAAGGACTGTATATTGACAAGAATGTTTCCTTTGCCGACTTGAAACAAACCTTGCTGTTTTTTGCAAAAGAGTTATTTGGAGAAAAAGCAACCATTCGTCTTCGTCCATCTTATTTCCCATTTACGGAGCCAAGTGCTGAGGTAGATGTTTCGTGTACGCTATGTAATGGAAAGGGATGTAATGTCTGTAAGTATTCTGGCTGGCTCGAAATTCTTGGTTGTGGGATGGTTGATCCAAATGTACTTGACGCTTGCGGAATCGACTCTACTGTTTATTCAGGCTTTGCCTTTGGTATGGGTGTGGAGCGCATTGCTCAGTTAAAATACCGAGTGACTGACTTGCGATTATATTCTGAAAATGACCTAAGGTTTTTAAAACAATTCACTCCTGGAATCTAGAAATATGGCTTGGAAAATTCTATCAAACGCTGAACAAATAAAAGGAATTATTGAGGATAGCAAGCTCAGACCTCAATTGTTTTTTAAGCATAGTACACGCTGCAGTATATCGACAATGGCGCTCAGTCGCTTTGAGAAATCTGGTATTTTGTCCAACGAAACAATGGATTGCTGGTATTTAGATCTTTTACAATACCGCCCAATTTCATCAGAAATAGAAACATTAACAAAGGTCATTCATCAATCTCCACAAGCAATTTTAGTTTACAATGAACACGTTTTGTATTCCGAGAGTCATGGCATGATTGATTCAGCGGAAATTCTAAAAATAGTCTAAAAAGTATGAAAAAGATTTTTGTAATTGTTATTCTTATCGCGCTATTGGGAAGTTTTCTTATTCCAATGTTCTTAAATAAAACGGATGATTTGGAGGTCCCATTTCAATTCGGTTTTGCTGATAATTTAGCAGTGAAATATGGGGATGTTGTAACTATTCCGATCGAAACAAATGGTGAGTTAAAGAGTCTATCAATCACCTTTGGAGGTCGAATTTTAAGTAAATTAAAAAATCCAAAGGAAAAGGAAACAATTCAATTAGATTCGAAAAACTACCAAATTGGAGCGTATGAAATTGAAATGCAAGGAGTTGATTTGAATGGACAATATTTTACTGAAATTCGAAACGTGAGAATTTTGTCTGATATTACACCTGAAAAATGGACATTGGAAATTGTTAATCGCTTCCCACATAACGAAAGTAGTTTTACCCAAGGCCTTGCCTTCTCGGGAGACCAACTTTACGAAGGCACTGGCGATCCAAATCAAACAGGAGCTTCAATCGTCGCTAAAGTAAACTTAAAAACGGGTGAAATAGGTACGAAAATTGGATTAGATGCAAGTAGATTTGGAGAAGGAATTACCATCTTGGGTGATCAAGTATTTCAATTGACATGGTTAAATCACAAATGCCTATTGTATGACAAAGAGTCACTCAAATTATTGAAAGAATTCGATTACACAACAGAGGGTTGGGGGATTTGTACAGATGGAAAACAATTATTTATGTCGGACGGATCAGAACGAATTTATGTTCGAAATCCCAAAACCTTTGATATTATTAAAACCGTTGAAGTGTACACGAATGAATTTGCCATACCTAGGCTAAATGAGTTAGAATACGTGAACGGGCTTATTTACGCGAACATTTGGACATCGAATGAAATCGCCGTGATTGATCCTATGTCAGGAAAGGTAATTGCAATAATCGATGCGACAAATTTGGTCAATGAAGGAAAAGGGAATGGTGAAGTTCTGAATGGAATTGCTTTCCATGCCGAATCAAACAAACTGTATATGACGGGTAAATTTTGGCCAACTTTGTTTGAAGTCAAAGTGATAAAGTGATTTATTTTCGTTTATCGCTCATTCAAATTGTCCTGTCTCGGCAATTTTTTTTGATTTTCCTCGTTTGAAAAATTGGATAAATGAATATGGAACAGAAAACAAAAGATTGGAATGAATTTAAAAGCAATGACAGTTGGTCTATTTTTAAAATCATGTCTGAATTCGTGGAAGGATTTGACCGGATGTCGAAAATAGGACCTTGTATTGCAATTTTTGGTTCTGCAAGAACAAGTCCCGAAAATCCTTATTATTTACTTGGTGAAGAAATCGCTGAGAAATTTGCAGGTTTGGGATACGGAATTATAACTGGTGGAGGTCCGGGGTTAATGGAAGCAGCCAATAAAGGAGCTCAAAACGCCAAGGGAAAATCTGTCGGACTCAACATTGATCTTCCATTTGAACAGAATCACAACCCCTATATCGATCAAGAACACAACCTGGAATTCAATTATTTCTTCGTTCGAAAGGTCATATTTGTAAAATATTCTCAAGCTTTTGTTATTTTGCCAGGAGGATTTGGAACCCTAGATGAGTTTTTCGAGGCAATGACCTTAATCCAAACAAAAAAAATTACTAAAAGACCTATTGTCCTTGTTGGAACTTCCTATTGGATTGGCTTATTGAAATGGGTAGAAGAAACAATACTATGGAAAGAAAACAATATTTCAGCAACGGACATTGAATTGTATAAACTAGTCGATACAGCGAATGAAGCAGTTGCATACATCGAAGATTTCTATCGCTCTCACGCACTATCTCCAAATTTCTGATAATTTAACTGAAAGGAAAGATTAACTTTGGTTATTGAAAAAATAAAAGCAGTGTTCCAGAAAATAAAAAATTTCGTTTTAACAAAGCATTTCATCAAGCACGTAGGCCTTGTGATTTTGTTTTATTTAGTACTTGTTTTCGCAACGGTACTTTATTTGGATTTCTCAACAAATCATGGCGAAAAAATAGTGGTTCCGAATTTGGTTGGCATGAATGGGGAAGAGGCTAAAAAGAAAATTGAAGAACTCGATATGCAGTACCAAATTCTAGATAGTATTTACAATCCGAAAATGCCGGAAGGAACCGTTATTGAACAGCTAGTAGAACCAACGGCAATTTCTATGGTTCACGTTAAATCCGGACGAATCATCGGATTGCGCTTGTCTAAAAAATCACAACTGGTCGAAATGCCAAGTTTAGTTCACAAGCAATTACAATTTGCAGAGAGTATCTTGGAGCAACGCGGATTAAATTTCAGTATTCAATATAGAGCGACAAGCGAAGCTAACGGTTCTGTTTTGGACCAACGTTACCGAGGAAGAAGAATCAAAGAAGGTGAGCGAATTCCAATTGGTGCGGTGGTAACACTTATTGTTGGACAAAATGATCAAGGAGAACCAATTGCACTTCCAAATTTTGTTGGGCTTTCTATGGCAGATGCACGATTTATTATGGATACGCTTGGAGTGAGTTCCTATAGTTTTGTTTGTCCAGACTGTAATTCTTCACAAGATTCCTTAGCGGCAATTATTTTTAGCCAAACTCCAGAGTTTATTGAGGGGTCAACCGTTTTCAAGTCGACTCAATTTATTTTTTCCATGAAACGAAATGTTTCAGACATTGAAAATCCTGAATAATATGAAGCGTTTTTTAATAATTTGCTTGATTTCAGCAACTTCTTTTGCACAAAAAATGGAGGTGGGTCCGATTATGAGGAATGTTCACCTAAGTCCAAGTGCTGAAGTGCTAAAATCGGGTAACACGGATGTTGACAGTACATTTATTTATATTTCAGACACCCTTAACCTTCCATTTTTTGATGACTTTTCATCAAATAAATTCCAACAGTATTCCGCTCAATTTAATGACCCAGGTGTCACTAGTCAGCAATATTATCGATTACTAGACCCAGCAACATTGATTCCATTTGACTTAAATGCAAGTTTTACAAACGGAGAAACCTTTAAGCGAACATATGATAGTACAACTGATACCTTTATTGATAGTGTTTTCGCAACGATAGCTGTTAAGGTTGGTAATTTCGCTAGTTACCCCATCAATTATCAAACAGAAGATTTATACCCGCCATATTATATTTATGATACAGTAGGAGTTCCCGATGTTAGAGATACTGTTTGGGTAACCAACCCAACTTATATTCAGGATTCAGTCCGTGTTTTTTTCGCTCCGTTAAACGATCAAAATGCACATTGGTTAGATCATCAGGCTTACTTAAATGAACGTTTTGGCTTTAACCCAAGGTCTTTAGGTGTTGCTACTTTTGATGGATTAGATCAATTTGGATACCCCTATCAAATTGGAACAAATGTTACGAATTATGCAGATAAATTGACGAGTAAGCCATTGAACTTGGCTAGTTTTACGGCCGCAGATTCGCTTTATCTTTCATTTCTTGTCCAACCTGAAGGATTAGGAGACATTCCAGAGGTAGGTGATTCATTGGTTTTAGAATTATATGCAAAAGAGCTCGATCAATGGTTTAGAGTATGGTCTATTAACGGTGACACAACATATGCCTTTAAATCGGCTCATATTCCAATCAAAGCTGCCAAGTATTTCAAAAAAGGTTTTCAATTTAGGTTTAAGAACTACGGTTCTTTAGCTGGTGCTTTAGATCATTTTCATATTGATTATGTTCATTTGAGGACGCAATCATTTTTAGCTGACACCTTATTCAAAGATTTTGCATTGGTTTATCCACTAAATACCTTATTGAAAACTTATACTTCCGTTCCCTGGGACCATTACAAGCAATCGCCAGAGAATCATATGAGTGATGCGTTAAAAGTTTTAGTACATAATGGCAGTCCAAATCCAGAGAATTATCAAAACGGAAGTATAAGTTTTGGACAAGGCGCAACAAATTATGGAAATTTCACTCTTCAAGGATTCAATTTAGCTGAACAACAAATTAATTATGCTCCGAGAACCACTCATACTTCGTTTCATGATTTGACTTCAGGCTCTGAATTCCCAAAGAACCTTGCAGGGAATGAACAAGCGTTTGAAGTAACTATGACCGTGTCGGCACAATTTCCAAACGACGTGAATAATGACCAATCAACATATATCCAACAATTTTATAATTACTACAGCTACGACGACGGAAGTGC
>CANHMH010000064.1 GCA_947461635.1 Flavobacteriales bacterium
AGTCAGTTCCTGATATTGATCAACGAATGAAATTTACGTTAGCCTCTTACAACGCGGGACCTGGACACATCATCGATGCACAAAATTTAGCTCGGGCCGCTGGATTAAATCCACTCGTTTGGGATGGAAACGTTGAGGAAATGGTACGAAATCTTGGTGACCCTAATTATTACCGTTCAGAACATGTGCGTTGCGGTGCTTACCGAGGTCATGCTGTGGCTTACGTGAAACATGTCTTTGGTATCTATAACGCATGGAAATAACATGATGGATTCAAATGGTAAGGTCTTTGTCATTCAAGGACCTACAGCATCTGGGAAAACCTCGCTGGCCATTGAGCTTGCTCAAAAACTAAAAACGGAAATCATTTCTGCAGATTCAAGGCAGTTTTACCGAGAAATGACAATCGGTACGGCAAAGCCTTCGGATTTAGAGTTGTCACAAGTCAAACATCATTTCATTCATAGTCATTCAATAAATTCGGAACTTTCAGCCAGTCAATACGCTCAGGAAGCGAAACCGATCTTAGATCAGCTACTGAAAGAAAAAGGTTCCGCTGTAATTGTGGGAGGATCTGGAATGTTTATTGACGCCTTGACACTTGGTTTGGATGAGATTCCACACGACAAGGAAATTCAATCGAAATGGAATGCGCTGTTTGAAACAGAAGGTTTGGAGTTTCTTCAAAATGAATTATTGCGCTTAGATCCTGCTTATTATTCCAAAGTAGATACAATGAACTCGGTTCGACTCATTCGTGCGCTGGAAGTAATTGAAATTACCGGAAAACCGTTTTCAAGTTTACGTAAAGGAGAGGTGAAAAACGATTATAACATTCATCGATTTGGAATCTCCTGGAATCGGGAGGATTTATATCAGCGCATTGATCAACGCGTGGATTTAATGATCGAAGCAGGACTGTTTGATGAAGCAAAATCCTTGTTTCATCAACGTAAATTAAGGGCATTAAATACTGTTGGATATGCTGAATTCTTCCGTTATTGGGAGAACGAATTTGATTTCAATGAAGCCATTGAAAAAATAAAGCAACATACGCGTAATTATGCAAAACGTCAATTGACTTGGTTGAAACGATACGATCAATTAGGTGAATTGACTCCTTATTCCGAGTCAAGCCTCATAAATCAACTCGCGGAAGCAGCTAATTTAATAAGTCACTAATAGTTCACTCAAATTCACCTCGCTTTTACTTTGGTTAACAAAATGTTAAAAAAATAAGACGGAACGGAAATAACGTCATATTCGTAATGTAAAACTTACAAAATTCTATGAAAAACATACTTACATTCCTGTTTTTAGCTTGTGCATCAATGAGTTATGCGCAGAAAATCCGATTAAAAGTTGAAGGGCAAAAAGATACAACCGTATTTTTAATTAAATATTTCGGCTCCCGATTGAATTATGCGGATACCGCTCAAATGAAAAATGGCGAGGTTATTTTTGATGGAAAAAAACAAAAAGCTGGAATTGTAGGTCTTTTATTGCCTGGACAAAAATACTTTGAGTTCGTTTATAACAATGAGGATGTTTACCTTGAAACGAAAGGTCCTGATTTTATGGCGAATATGGTCATCAAGAAATCGGAGGAGAATAAAATCTTCATTCCCTATGTTAAATACATTAGCTCCAAAAAAGGTGAAGCTGGAAAACTAGGTGAACAACGTGCGAAGTTGAAGGACACAGATGCTGAATACAAAACGCTAAGCGAATCGATCGATGCGCTAAATAAGGAAGTCGATGAATACCAAAAAAACATCGTTGCAACGAATCCTTCCATGCTTGTGGGGAAAATTGTTCAAATGTCGATTGATGTTTTCGTTCCTGAAATCCCGAAAAATGAAAAAGGAGAGATCATCGATTCTAATTTCCGCTACAAATACTATTTTGAGCATTATTGGGACAATGTAGATTTAAAAACGGATGCCTTGGTCAACAACCCGATTTTCCATAATAAATTGGAGTTTTACTTTGGTAAGAACATGATGATTCAACATTGGGATACCATCATTAAGTACGCCTTCAAATTCTGTGATGGACTAGATCCAAAATCTAAAATGTACGAATACAGTGTTGGATGGATTGCATCTACTTTTGGTAAGAGTCAAATCATGGGTATGGATAAAGTTTATCTGTACATGTTGAATCGTTATTTCTGTACAACGGATCCAGCAACGGGGAAATCCCCAGCGACATGGGTGGCAGAGGATAAATTTGAGGAATTGTGTAAAGATTTGAAATGGAAATTGAATTTAGTGGTCGGAGCAAAGCCATATAACTTGATTCTACGTGATACAACAGATACGAAATGGTTAGACTTCTATTCATTGAAATCAGAGTATACAATTTTGTATTTCTGGGATCCAGAATGTGGACATTGTAAAAAAGTAACGCCGAAATTGGTGACACTTTACAATGAGAAATTTAAAAACCGAAATATCGAAGTATTTGCTGTTGGAAAAGGGATTGGAAAAGATTTCGAAGCTTGGAAAAAGTACATTCGTGAAAACAACTTAAATTTCATCAATGTGGCTGTTACCAATAGCATTTATGAAACGGCAAAAGCAACACCGGAGAAATTGGTTCCAGTTTACGTTGGGGAAAAAGGAAAACCGACGACATTGGAATCACTTAATTTCCAAACAACGTACGATCTATATTCAACTCCGAGAATATTCGTTCTAGACAAAGACAAGAAAATCATTGCCAAAAATTTATCCATTTCTCAATTAGAAGATTTGATGGATAACTTGCAAGGAAAGAAAGACTTACCGAAATTATTTGAAGAAGATAAGGAAGAAGCTGAACACATGCAGCAGAACAATTAACTTTGTTGCATGATAGATGCACTTCGTTTACACTTAAATAAAAGTCAAAAGGCTTTAATTACAACACATAAATCTCCCGATGGTGATGCCATTGGGAGTGTTGTTTCATGGTATTTCTTCTTGAAAAATATGGGGAAGGAAGCTCATGTACTCATTCCTGATCGACCAGCAGATTTCTTATTGCCTTTTTTGAAGGATGTGGAGTATTCCATATTTGATCAAGGCTTCGAAAAAGAAATCACTGATTTCGATACACTTTATTGCTTGGACTATAATGGTGCAGGAAGGGTAGGGAAGGACATGGAGTCTTTTGTGTTGGAATTTCCAGTGACGAAAGTCATGATTGACCATCATCCGCATCCACAAGACTTTTGTGAGGTGATGATTTCTCGTCCAGATGTCTGTTCAACCGCACAATTGATCTTTGAATGCATCGAAGAAATGGGCTACATTCACCTTCTGGATGTTCCAGTTGGAAATGGAATTTACCTCGGAATGTTGACGGATACAGGTTCCTTTCGTTTTCCATCAGTAAAAGCCAAAACACACGAAGTTTTAGCGCATTTATTGAAAATCGGTGTCAATCACGTGGAAATTCACGAATCTATCTATGATGTTAACACGGTTTCTCGTTTGCAATTACGCGGTTATGCAATCGCTGAAAAACTGGAACTTTTCCCAGGTTTACCAATTGGATTAATGAGTTTAACCTTGGATGAACTAAACCGTTTTCATTACCAAAAAGGCGACACCGAAGGACTCGTAAATGTCATTTTATCGATTGAAGGAATCTCCATTGCGGCATTTTTTGTTGAGCATGAAGATGGGATAAAGATTTCATTCCGATCAAAAGGAAAATACTTCGTGAATGAATTTTCTGCTAAAAACTTTATGGGAGGCGGACATCAATATGCTGCTGGTGGATTTTCAAATGATTCACTTTCTGTAACAATTGAGCGCTTTCGTTCGTTAGTAGGAGAGTTAACTCAAATGGCATGATCCGATTAATTCCTTTTTTCTTGTTGATTTTTCTATTCGCATGTCGAGCGGAACCTCAAATTAAAAAGAAAAAAAGTTCTTGGAGTAAAGCACATTCGGTAGATTTTAATCAAGAGTTGAATGCGAGGGAAACCTTGAAAATCAAGTTGTTTCTGGCGCATCACAAGGATTTGAAAATGGATTCCTTGATTAGTCTTTCTGGATTGCGTTTTATGAAGTATTTTCAGGGCTCGGGCGAAACATTGGCGAAAGCAGGAGATGAAGCGATTGTAAAATTAAAAATCGAATTGTTAGATGGTCGCGTTTGTTATGAAACGGAAACAGATGAAATCGAACGTTTGGTCATTGCAAAAAGTGAAAAAGAATCAGGAATTCATGAAGCGCTACTGTTAATGAGAAAAGGAGATAAAGCTAAATTAATCCTTCCAAGCTATTTGGGGCATGGTCTTTTAGGAGATCGAATGAAAATCCCACCACAAAGTGCTTTGTATATTGACCTTCAACTAATTGATATAAAATAATGAATAAATTTATCTTGTGTATCTTGCTTTTTTCTTTGGCTTCGTGTCACACAACAACGACAAAGAAAAAAGACACTCCGAAAAAAGTGATTGAAAAACCTTCGAAGGAATCCGCAAAAATTGAAAGTGAGTTTCAATCAACTAAAGATAATCTGAAATCCTTCGAAAAAGGAAAAGTAGCGGACATGAAATCGTTTCCGAATGGTTTAGTCATTAAATGGATATTAAAAGGGAAAGGCAGAAAATTGAAAAAAGGTGAAATGGCTTTAATTGACTATCGATTAGCCTTGCCGGATGGTAAAATTGTGGATGGAAACAACCGCATAAATATGCCTTTTATCCCTTTTGTCATTGGTTACAACATGCAAACACCTGGGTGGGATCTTGCGCTTCAAGAGTTGACACCAGGTGATTTTGTGAAAATAGAAATCCCAGCTGAATTAGCCCTTGGTTCCAAAGAAATTAAAGGAGTGATTCCTGCCAATTCACCGAACTGGCTGTATGTGAAGGTTGTTGCGTTGGTGACACCAAGCATAAACAGCGATGGAATTACTTCATGGAAAGTGAAAGACGGGGAAGGAGTTCCATTGGCAAAGAACCCTGAGCAGGAAATTTCCTTCCATGCCATGGTTTCCACCGAATCAAAATCTTCGGTAATGAACACGCGCTTAGGGAATTACCCTATAAAGTATTCGCCTGGACAAAAAACAATCGTTCCTGGATTGCGAAAAATTATGAAAAACGCGAAAAAAGGAGAACGTTATTTCATCATTTTGGATGCTCCTCAAGCATATGGTTCTAGAGGCTATGCGGATTTAGTAAAACCGAATGAACAAGTGCTTTACAACATTGAAGTAATGGATATCCGGGCAATGTAAAAGGAATTCACTATCTTTGGTTTCCTTATTTTTCTTTTAGTTTGAATCGATCTATTTTACATACTTTCATTTTTATTGCCTGCTTTTGTTCGCAAGCATTCGCTCAGCGCGCTTTAGATACGGTGGATACAGAATTGGGAAAAGTCATTCTTTATTCCAATAAAACTTGGGCGCTTTACAATCCATTTAAATTTGATGGAGTGATGAACCAAAGAATACATAAAATCATGACCACTGAGCAAGATTCTCCTTATTCATTGACATGGAATAACGATGTTTGCTTTGGGACAAAAAACGATTTATCTAAATTAAAGGATACCATTTGGTTGTGTGTAAATGATGAGCAAAATCAAGAATTTACCATGCCAAGAAAAGGAATTGTTACTTCTCGTTATGGATTCCGCAGCGGAAGATACCACAATGGTATTGACATTGGGTTGAATGTTGGAGACACCGTTTATGCTACATGGAATGGAAAGGTGAGGTACGCAAAATTTAACGACGGAGGATTTGGAAATCTTGTTATTTTAAGACATTTTAACGGCCTGGAAACGTATCATGCACACTTGAGTAAATTGTTGGTCTATCCTGATCAAAATGTAAAATCAGGTGATCCGATTGGGCTAGGGGGTAATACTGGTCATTCCTTTGGTCCACATTTGCATTTTGAAATCCGTTTTTACGATGTTCCAATGAACCCTGAAGAAATAATTGATTTCGATAAGAAAGTAATGAAAGATGAAAACCTGATGGTTCACAAAGGTTTGTTTAGGCCGGGTGCGAAACCGACAGATTATTATGAAAACAAACCGGATGGAACGATTGCTGCAAGCAAACCAACACCAGCTCCGGTAAAGACATCTCAACTAAAATATTACCGCGTTAAACCCGGAGATTCGTTAACAGAAATTGCGGATAGAAATCAAACAACGGTTTCTAAGTTATGTGAATTAAATGGAATAAAACCTTCAAGTGTATTACAGGCTGGTAAAAGTTTAAGAATTAAATAATGGATAAAATACTGATTTCACTTTTTGTTAGTCTCTTCGTTCTATCGTCATGTTCGAATTACAATCAAGTGGTTAAGGAGGATGACTTCGCGGCAAAATACGAGATGGCTAATAAATTATATGACGAAAAACAATATGAAAAAGCCATTGTTTTGTATGAGCAAATTTACCAGCATTCTCCCAAAAGCGCGGAAGGTGAATTATCTTATTACCGGCTAGCAAAAAGTTATTTTCAAGTAGAAGATTACTACATGGCACAATACTATTACAGTGCATACATGCAGCGATTCCCGTATAGTGTGAAAAATGAAGAAGTGTTGTTCATGGTCGCTTTGTGTAGTGTGAAAAATTCACCTGAACATTCCTTGGATCAAACGGAAACCGAATTGGCGATTAATAATGTTCAACAGTTTATCGACCGATATCCACAGTCGTATCTGATTGATTCTTGTAATAACATCATTGATAAATTGCAATTTAAACTGGAAACAAAGCAATATGACCAGGTTAAACTTTATGATAAAATGGAGAATTACAAGGCTGCAGTGGCTGCTGGCGAATTGTTTTTAGAGGCACATGGGAAATCAACTTATTCTGAAGAGATAAATTATGTAGTTGTTAAAAATTCCTATTTTTTATCCATCAATAGCATCGATAGTAAAAAATCAGAACGAATAGAACAAACTAACGAAAGATTCCGTACCTTTGCAACTCGTTATCCGGAGTCCAAATACGTAAAAGAATTGAATACGTATGTCGATAAGCTTGGCGAAAACAACAACTGAAAAGTGAATTATGAGTTATAAAAACACACCAGCAGAAAAATCTACCATCACGCGTGATACCATTCGCATGGAGGAAAAAACAGGAAATATTTACCAATCTTTGGTTGCTATTTCTAAACGTGCCAATCAAATTTCTTCTGAAGTAAAAGAGGAGTTGACGCAAAAATTACAAGAATTTGCTTCTACAACGGATAATCTTGAAGAGATTTTCGAGAACCGTGAGCAAATTGAGATTTCTAAGCATTACGAGAAAATGCCGAAACCAACAGCAATTGCTACGCAAGAGTTATTGGACGACAAAATCTACATGCGCAAACCAGAAGAAAAAGAGTAATGCAGGGAAAGCGCATCCTTCTAGGAATTTCAGGAGGTATTGCAGCTTACAAAATTGCTTACCTCATACGAATATTAAAAAAACAAGGGGCAGAAGTCAGAGCAATCATGACTCCTGCCTCTTCTGATTTTATTAGCCCCCTAGTAGTCTCAACTTTATCTGAAAATCCAGTTCACATGGAGTTTTGGAATAAGAAAACAGGTGAATGGGCAAACCATGTGGAACTTGCACTTTGGGCAGATGTATTCATCATCGCACCAACAACAGCAAACACTTTAGCCAAAATGGCCAGTGGAATCTGCGATAATCTTTTGCTCGCTACTTATTTTTCCATGAAAGGAAAAACAATCATCGCTCCTGCAATGGACTTGGACATGTACCAACATCCAACGGTCAAACGTAACATGGAAACCTTACTTTCGGACGGGGTTTCAATCATTCCTGCAACAGAAGGTGCTTTAGCGAGTGGACTAGAGGGACAAGGCAGAATGGAGGAGCCGGAAAACATTGCCGCTTACATTCAGGATTTCTTTCAAGTGAAAAAAACGGCCGATTCAAAACGTATTTTAATCACTGCTGGACCAACTTATGAAGCAATTGATCCTGTTCGTTTTATTGGAAATCACTCAAGCGGAAAAATGGGCTATGAATTAGCAACAGCTTGTTTGGCAGCGGGTAATGATGTAATATTGATTAGTGGTCCAACGGCCTTGGAATTAACACATCCCAATTTACAGCTGATCAAAGTGCAAACGGCACAACAAATGTTAGTGGCTGTCCAAGAACACTGGAAGTCATGTGAATTAGGAATATTCAGTGCTGCTGTAGCGGATTATCGTCCAGAAAATGTCGCTACACAAAAAATCAAAAAGCAAGCGGAAGAACATACCTTACATTTAGTAAAGAACCCTGATATCCTAACTTGGGCATCTCAACATCGAAACGAGCAACAAAAAGTAGTGGGATTTGCCTTGGAAACAAATAATGCGAAAGAATATGCGTTAGATAAATTGACGCGTAAAAATCTTGACTTCATTGTTTTAAATGAGTTTGTAAAAGATGTAAGTGGATTTCAAGCGGAAACAAATAAAATTACTATTTTCGATAAGGATAAAAATGCAATTGAATTCCCACTTAAATCCAAAAAAGAAGTGGCGAAAGATGTTTTATCCGTCGTTTTAAAAAATTAAAAATGAAAGGATTAATTAGTTTATTATTGGCGTTTACTGGAGTTTCTGTTGCCTATTCACAAGAATTAAATTGCCAGGTTTCTGTCCTAGTGGATGCAAAAGTCGAGGTTTCTTCCACTGAGAAGGAAATCATCAAGCAAATGGAGCAAAGTATATTTGACATGATGAATAACACCCAATGGACAAAAGATAAGTTTAAGACAGAAGAACGCATCAAATGTAATATTCAGATTCAAATACGTGAAATTCCTTCCACAGGGACGTACAGAGGTAATATCCAAGTTCAATCGACACGTCCATCTTTTAATTCTAGTTATAACACTTTGTTGTTGAATTTTGAAGACGCTGATTTTGCCGTTACCTTCTCTCGAAATGCAGTATTGGTATACGCACAAAATCAATACCGTGACAACTTAACCTCGATTCTTGCTTTTTATGCGTATTACATGTTAGGACTTGATTATGATTCATTCTCGTTGAAAGGTGGAACACCATATTATCTTGAAGCACAAGCAATTGTAACAAATGCGCAAGTGGGTGGTGCTCCTGGATGGAAATCTTCGGAATCCGGAAAACGAAATCGTTTTTACCTCGTAGATAACATGTTGCAACCAGTTTTTGATCCGATGCGAGAGTGTATTTACATGTATCACCGCAAAGGAATTGATAAGTTATATGAAGACAAGGTTGCTGGTAAAAAAGCAATTTATGATGCCTTAAATAAATTAACTCCTCTAGCTGCTACACGTCCAAATGCGGTAAACTTACTAAGTTTTCTTTTCTGTAAAATTCCAGAGTTTAAAAATGTGTTTTCTGATTCAGAATTGAAGGAGAAACAGGACTTGGTAACCTTATTGAAAAAATTAGATTCCGCTAATTCAGCACGTTATCAGGAAATACTTAATTGATGTTAACTTCTCTTCGTATTTCGAATTTCGCCTTAATCGATGAAGTTGAATTAACTTTTGAATCTGGTTATACGGTTTTAACAGGTGAAACAGGTTCCGGGAAATCCATTCTACTTCATGCCTTGCAGTTAATCCTTGGTGAACGAGCGGAGCTTTCGGTCATTGGACCAGCATCGCCAAAAGCAATTGTAGAGGCGAATTTCAGTTTAAATGAATCCTATTTATCGTTTTTTGAAGATCACGACTTAGATTACGATACTCACACCATCATTCGACGTGAGATTGCAAAGGAGGGAAAATCTCGCGCCTTCATTAATGATGTTCCTGTTCCGTTGCAAACCCTGAAATTATTGACATCACGCTTGGTACAAATCCATTCGCAATACAATACCTTGGAATTAAAATCGAAATCCTTTCAATTAGAATTAATCGATGTCCTGACAGGACTAGTTCCTGAGTGCAAAGCGTATGAAAAAAAGTTTGGGACGTTTGAATCGATTTCAAAAGAATTAAAATCCTTAGACGAACAATACCACGCGGCAGTTCAAGCGGAAGATTATGATCGTTTTATTTTGGATGAATTGCAAGAATTATCCTTAGAGACAACGGATTTCACACAGTTGGAAATCGACATCACACGCATGGAAAATGCGTCTCAAATCCTTCAGGTATTTGGAGAAATAAGTCAGATTACGGCTGAGAATGGTACTTACGAGCAACTTTATCGCATTAAAGCAAGTGTGGATAAACAAGCTAGTTTCGATCCACAATTGTTATCCATGAAGGAACGACTTGACTCGGTACTTCTCGAATTAAAGGAACTTTCTTTGGAAGCAGATGACGCGATGGATCAATTGGATACCAACGAATCAGAAAAAGTTTCCATGATGGATAAATGGAATGCTTTCAACAAAATATTGAATAAACACCGTTTGAGTTCAGCGGATGAATTAACTGCAATGTACGAGCAATTGATGTGCAAACTAGATTCTCTAGATGAATTGTTGTTAACATGCACGCACAAACGAAACGAACATACTCAGCTTCAAAACGAAATTTGGAAGGATGCTAGGTACTTACAGGAACAACGTAAAAAACGTATTCCTGAAATATTGTCTGTGCTTCAAGAACGTTTGAAAGACCTAAAATTACCACATACCACATTGAAGTTTGAATTGAGTGAGTTAAGTAACATCAACCGAACGGGATGCACAGGTGTAGAATTTTTGTTTTCAGCGAATTACGGAATTGAAGCCGTACCGATTGAAAAAGCAGCAAGTGGGGGAGAGTTGTCTCGATTGATGTTGGCACTGCAACAATTGATTTCTGAGAAAAAAGACTTACCAACCATTTTCTTTGACGAGATTGATACTGGAGTATCCGGTGATGTTGCCTTGAAAATGGGACAATTATTAGAGAAAATGGGAGAGACTGTTCAATTGATGGCCATCTCACATCTTCCACAAGTAGCAGCGAGAGCGGCACATCACATGGTTGTTGCGAAAGAATTGCGGAATGAACGCATGCAAACAACTGTGAGCGTTTTGGAACAGAATCAGCGTCCAGAGGAAATTGCGCGTTTAATGAGTGGCGAAGTGATTACTGAGGCAGCACTGCAAAATGCTGAAAATTTGTTACGTGTACAATGAATCGAACAATACTTCCCATAGCCCAAGTTAAATCAAGTGTTCCATCCTTTTCGCATGGACAATCATGTGTGTTTTTAGGTAGTTGTTTTTCAGATGAATTGGGTCAGTTGGTTCGTAATCATGGGTTTGAAACATTGGTAAATCCAGGAGGAACGATTTTTCATCCATTAGCATTAGCGAAATTAATCCGTTGGTGTTTCGATGAAAATGAGGTCTTACGCACGTTTCAAGTCGAGGATTTATTCTTTTCTTGGGATCTTTCCGGAACGGTCTTCGGAATGAGTGAGAAGGAGTTAAACGATAAAATCACAAAACTTCGGATAGATTTACGAACGGCACTTCGAAAAGCGAGTCATTTATTTGTGACATTCGGCAGTGCTTGGGCGTATCGATTTCTTTCAGACGGC
>CANHMH010000065.1 GCA_947461635.1 Flavobacteriales bacterium
ATTGTCGGCAATTATACGGTTTTCCGTCAGCAACAATTGGATAAAAAACGTGGTGTTACACAGAATAGCAACAAAGTAGAACCAGAGATCAAGGAAAAAACTCTTTCTCCATCCACTGTAGAGCCGAAAAAACGAAAATTAACCTTCAAAGAAAAAGATGAATACGAAACCATCGAACGCCGTCTTCCAGAATTAGAAAAAACGAAGAATGAACTTACCTTGACCTTATCGAGCGGAGAATTATCGAACGATGACCTCATGAAAAATGGAACAGCTTTGGGAAAAGTAGTGGAGGAGATTGATGCTTTAACGGAGCGTTGGATTGAACTCGCAGAATTTATTTAAGCAACTTTTTTTCCTTAAACCCGTCAATGTCTGCGTTTTCTAGCAAAAAATGCACATCTTTAATGTCTAAATTTCAAGAAATGAATTTTAAGTATTTCTTCCTGTTAATCTGTTTGATGTTTGGCATTCAAACGAATGCTCAAACCTTGATTTTTGCTCAATTAACGGGTAATCCAACTATGAATACAACGGGGTGGAACCTAACAGGAGCAGCTGCGACAGGGGATACCGGCGGTGATGCGAATGTAGATCCGGATGAACTGATTTTAACAAATAACATTGGAAATTCGAGTGGAGCAATATTTTACAATCAGCCAATAGATTTAGGCACGTGCTATCAATGGAATGTTGAATTTGATTTTCGCATGTTCGACGGAAACAGTGCCGACGGAATTGCCTTTTGTTTTTTAGATGTGCCACCAACAGGATTCGTTTCTGGTGGAGGAGTAGGCATACCTTCCACAGCGAATGGAATTAAGGTCGTATTCGATACATATAACAATTGCGGTGGAGCAAATCCTGAAATTCAAATTTACAGTGGACCTGGTTACAACGAATGTATTGCCGGAATCACGACACTAAACAATGTGGGTGGAAACTTGAATTTTCTTCGATCAAGCACCTATAACACAGCGGTCATTAGTTACAATTACGGTGTAGTGACTGTTTCCGTGAATGGTACACAATATTTGTCGGGTACGTATAATTTAAATTTTGCGGGTTACATGGGATGGACAGCAAGTACTGGAGGATCAAATGACCGTCACTCTATTCGCAATGCGACTATTTTCGCAGACATTGCTACATCGAACGCAGGTCCAGATGTTAGTGTGTGTACCGGACAAACTGCTCAAATTGGAAGCACGAATAATACAAATTACATCTATTCATGGACTGCTGCACCAGGATTAACTCAAACCACGATTTCCAATCCAGTTGTCAATTTAGCGAATACGGGTAGTACACCGATTTCTCAGACGTATACGGTTACAACGAATCTGGCATCGAATCCCAATTCATGTCCTTCTTTTGATAGTGTTTTAGTAACGATTAATCCATTGTTCAACGATACTTTACCGGTGAGCATTTGTCAAGGATCAAGTTATACTTTAGGAACTCAAACATTTTCAACGGCTGGATTTCATCCGGTAGTCTTCCCAAGTATCTTGGGCTGCGATTCAACCGTTGTGTTGAATTTGACACTTCTGCCCAATTTAACGAATAATCAAACCGTACATATTTGTCAAGGCGCTTCCTATACGTTTGCTGGAAACACCATAAGTGCAGCAGGGACGTACACACAACTATTGCAAACGGCTACTGGTTGTGACTCCACAATCAACTTAACATTAGTTGTGGACCCAATCCTCACCTCAACAATTCAGGCAGCTATTTGTCAGGGTGGGAGTTATTCCTTTGGAACACAAACATTAACGACTGCAGGAAATTACAGTCGAACCATTCAAACTGTAGCAGGATGTGATTCAATTATTAATTTGACTTTAGCCGTTAATCCAGTGTTATCTTCTAGTAGTACCATGACATTTTGCCAAGGTCAAACAACATTGTTTTATGGACAAACGCTTTCTAATTCTGGCGTTTATTCACATACCTTACAAACGGTTGCTGGTTGCGATTCTGTAGTCACCTTGAATTTAACGGTTTATCCGATCCCTGCCGCTCCCAATTTAACTGGAAATAGCCCCGTTGAATGTCCGGGTGATGTTGTTTCTTTGCACGTTGACCCCGTTTCAAATGCTTTGTATAATTGGTCTGGACCACAAAGTTTCTCTTCATCAAGCGAAGATGTGTATTTTCCTGTTCACATTGAGCAAATGGGAATGTACAGTGTGACGGCTACAATCAATGGCTGTGTTTCAAGTCCGTCAAGTATTCCTGTTTCAATCACGAATTTATATGATTATACCGATTTTGATTTTCCAAATGTATTAACACCAAATGGGGATGGAAACAATGATGAATTGGACATTGAAGCGATGTTTAAATCGTGTCAGGAATACCAATTAAAGTTATTCAATCGTTGGGGTAATTTGGTATACGCTGGAAAACGATTCGATACACCATTTAACGGAAAAGACGTGAATGGAGCAATCTTACCAGATGGGGTTTATTTCTATTTATTGGAAGTGGACCAGAAAAAGAAGAGTGGATTTATCCACCTGATTCGTTAGTTTAAAATACGCGCTTCGTTCCCGAATTGACGGTAAGAAACAATCACGGAAAGTGTTGCTAGAAGTAACATGATTCCCAAACTAATGCAATAGTATCCCACGGACAATGTTCCAGAGATCAATTCCTTTGTGGAAAGAACGATGTTCACTACGGGAATTGCTGCTGTCAGCGCATTTAACTCAATCCCAGGAAAGAATCCAATCATTGCTGGAAGAACCATCACGAAGTTCAATGGCGTAATAATGCTTTGTGCCTCCTTAAATGATTTGGCGTAAACTGCGATTGGAATCATGGCTCCTGCAAAAAAGACGACCAGAGGGAAAAGCAAGCTAAACATGGCAATGATAAATGATGGTGTTAGAATACCATGAACGATGTCTAAAATCTCTTTGTTTTGAACGATGTCCAAAAACTCAATGGAAACAAACAATCCTAGAAGTGCACAACTTGCTGCAAGCATTCCGGACGTTACAACGACCATCATTTTTCCGACTAAAATCTGCCATCTGGATACTGGAGTGGTAAGAAGTGTTTCAATGGTTCCACGCTCTTTTTCTCCCGTGAATAAATCAATCGCTGGATACATGCAGCCAATGAATCCAAAGGCTATGAAAATATAGGGTAAAAAACCGCCGGCTAATTGTCCAATCATTTTTTTGTCACTCGCGCAATTTTGATAAACAGGAACGAGTGGGTGAATTTTTTCTACATCGACACCGAGTTCTTGTAAACGAATAGCTTCTGCTTTATTAGACATAAAGTTCATGTAGGATTCCGCTCGTTGCTGTCTTCCAACTGAGGATGCATCAAACAACCAGGTTAACGGAATGGACTGTTTCGTTCGGGTCAATTCCGCTTCATTTTTAGGAACGATGAGTCCAAGTTGAATTTCACCTTGTTCTATGGCTCTTTTCAATGCTGCAGAATCTTCAAAGTTTTCCAATTCCTTTTTCCCTAATCCATCGGGCATTTCTTTGAGCTGATTCCAATATTTTGAGCCTAAATCACCCCAAACACCGATTTTTAATTTCTCTTCACTGGCTTTTTTCTCAAAGGAAGAGGATACGTTGACAAATAACGTTAACGTGATGGGGAAAACAAGCAAGGGAATCAATAACATCGTACGCATCGTGCGTTTGTCACGTAAAGTATCGATGAGTTCTTTTTTGAAAATGGTAAATATCATGGGGAATGAATTAACGTTGAACAATACGGATGAATTCTTCTGTTAGGTTACTAGCTTCCATGTTTTGACGAAAATCGGACATGGGTCCATTGTATTTCAGTTGTCCTTTGTGAACAATGGCAAGATCATCACACAATAAATCGACTTCACTCATGATGTGGCTCGAGAAAATGACAGTTTTTCCTTGGTCCTTGCAATCGCGGATCAGTTTAATGATGTTTTCTGCAGTGATGACATCTAATCCACTAGTGGGTTCATCGAAAATCACGACTTCTGGATTGTGAATCATCGTGCGACAAATAGAAACCTTTTGTTTCATACCAGTACTTAACTTTCCGATTCGCTTTTGAAGAAAATCGTTCATGTTCAACAAATCGAATAAGTACTTTTTACGCTCTTCTTTTTCTTTTGAGGGAACTTGATATAAGGCAGCGAAATAATCGATGATTTCGAGTGGGGTCAATCGGGCGTAAAGTCCTGTTGAACCGGTTAAGAATCCGATTTTCGAACGAGCTTCCTGTGGATATTTCACTGCATCAATGCCAGCAATTTCAATACTGCCGGAAGTCGGAGATAAAATGGTTGAAAGCATGCGTAATGTGGTTGTTTTTCCGGCTCCGTTTGGCCCGAGTAAAGAAAATACTTTTCCAGGCTGACATTCAAAACTTAGGTCATCAACTGCCAGTGCTTTGTTCGCTGTTGTATTGAGTTCTTTCTTTTGTTGTCGACTGAGTTCAAATTCCTTTCGGAGGTGTGATACTTTAATCATATGAAATGGATTTCAATTAAAAGACGATGGAAAATACGAGTTGTTACTTCAGTATGCGTTCGTCCTTAAGAATTGCTTTGTTCTTGTTGGCAAGTTGTCCGCAAGCAGCATCGATGTCTTTTCCGCGGCTGCGTCGAACATTCACGATGAGGTTTTTCGATTCTAAAAAGGCAGCGAAGGCATCCACTTTGTGTGCATCTGCTTGTTGGAATTCACCGTTTTCTATTGGATTGTATTCAATGATATTGATTTTACACGGAACACATTTTGCAAAGTTTGCAAGTTCCCGCGCATCGTCAATTTCGTCATTAAAATCTTTGAAAATAATGTATTCAAACGTGACTCTTGATCCCGTTTTCTCGTGGAAATACTCCAAGGCTTCTGATAACTCAGAAAGGTTGTTGGATTCATTTATTTCCATGATTTTATCACGTTTTTTATCATTCGCTGCATGAAGAGAGAGTGCTAAATTGAATTTAACATCGTCATCGCCAAGTTTGCGAATCATTTTCGCGATTCCAGCAGTGGATACAGTAATGCGTTTCGGAGAAATTCCAAGTCCATCTTCGCTACACAGACGGTCGATGGATTGCAGGACATTTTTATAATTTAGTAGTGGCTCACCCATTCCCATGTAGACAATGTTGGTCAGATTTTGACCATAGCGATCTTCTGCTTGATTTTTTAAGTAGACAACTTGATCAACGATTTCGCCGGCGCTCAAATTTCGCAGTAATTTTAATCTTCCAGTTGCACAAAAGGTACACGATAGACTACAACCAACTTGCGATGAAATACATGCGGTAGTTCGAGATTTAGTTGGGATAAGTACGCCTTCCACGACCTTTCCTTCCTCAATGGTAAACGCACATTTGATGGTTTTATCCTTGCTAATCTGCTGGTCCTGTAGGTGGATGTGATCAATGAAATAATTTTGTTGGAGCATCTCTCTGAGTTCCTTGCTCAGGTTTGTCATTTCTTCAAAAGATGCCGCATTTTTTTTCCATAGCCATTCATAGACTTGTTTGGCACGAAATGATTTTTCATTCCGCTCAACAAATTCACCCTGAAGTTCCTTCAAGGATAAATTCCGAATGTTGCTCAATCCTTGAGGCATGTAAATGTTTGGATTAACGGTTCAGCATCACCGGCATCACGAGCATAAGAATGTCTTCATGTTCATTTGCAGGGATAGAAGGAGTTAAAATTCCCGCACGACTTGGTTCGCTCATTGAAAGTTTGATTTCATCCGAATCCAAGTTGTTCAACATTTCCATAAGGAAACGAGAATTGAATCCAATTTCTAAATCATCACCATCGTAGTTACACGTCAAACGTTCGGTAGCTTCACTAGAAAAGTCGATGTCTTCTGCAAACAAAGAAAGTTCAGAACCAATAAGTTTCAATTTAATTTGATGCGTTGTTTTGTTCGAGAAAAGCGATACGCGTTTGATGGAAGAAAGTAACTGTGAACGATCGATCGTCAACACGTTCGGATTTTCTTTTGGAATAACGGCTTCGTAGTTCGGGTATTTTCCGTCGATTAAACGACAAACTAAAATCAAGTCATTGAAGGTGAAAACTGCATTGGACTCATTGTATTCTAACAACACATCTTCATCACCACGAAGATTTGATTTTAACATATTTAATGGTTTCTTCGGCAAGATGAAAGCGGAACTTCCACTTGCTTCTGCATCCGTTCTTCTGAAACGAACAAGTTTATGTGCATCCGTAGCAACAAATGTGATTTCACTTGCAGAGAATTGGCAGAAAACGCCACTCATCACTGGACGAAGGTCATCGTTTCCGGAGGCGAATAATGTTTTATTAATGGCGCGAGATAATAAATCTCCTGACAATTTTATGGAACTTTTACCTGCTAATTCAGGGATTTTTGGAAATTCATCTCCATTGAATCCAACCATTCTTGATTTTCCATTGTCGTACGCAATTTCAATTTGATAATTCGTAGCATTCACTTTGAAGGTACACGGTTGATCAGGTAAACTTTTTAAAACATCCAGCAATAATTTAGCGGGAATAGCGATTTTACCATCTTCTTCCGATTGAACTTCCATTTTTGTCACCATGGTCGTTTCTAAATCTGATGCAGATGCAGTAAGTTCACCATTGATAATTTCGAAAAGAAAGTTATCTAAAATCGGCAATGTATTGCTCGTATTCAGAACTCCTGAAATACTTTGAAGGTGTTTTAAAAGGCTTGTGCTAGAGGCAATGAAATTCATACTCATTAATTTAGATACAAATTTAATAAATCAAGCGAGAAAATACACATCGAACAACGTGAAAACCGATACTTTCTCTGTTTTATCGCTGAATTGTTTGATTGATTTCTTGCACGAATGAATTTGGGTCATCTGGAGTAAGAACAATTGTCCTGCCATTGGAACGTTCAATAACCACAAATTGGTCACGGCGAGTAGCATACCAGATCATTGTTCCGTAGCGACTATTTCGAAATAATCCAAAGTAGCCAAACAAGCCGCCAACACCAAAAACGCGCAGCGAATTTTTAAGTTCTTTTCTATCGACTAATGTAACATGGAGCATATCATCTGTTGCATAGAACTTGTTTTGAAATGGACGGTAAATAACAAGTTGTCTGTCTTGAACCCCGTATCCTTTAGGACTAAATCCGTATGTTAAAATAAGGATGATAATCAATGCAAATGGTATGACATACACTGAGCTAGGGTGAATCAATTCACGAAAATGAAATTCGTTAGTAGATAAAAAAGGAATGAATCCGGATAAGAGTAAAATCACTGTGACACCGATGCTAAGTACTTTGGTCAAAGTATCCATGGACGCTTTGTATGTATTCATTGTTAACTAAATTTATTTCGTAAATATACTTTTAATGCTTCCCTCATCAAAATAGCTTCACTTAATTCTTGGTGAAAAGTTTCTTTTCTAGATAGTGAAAGAAAAAGGGCTTCAGGAATATCAATCAAGTAAATTAATTGCTGTAATTGGGTGTTTGAAACGTTCTTAATGCAAGATTCAATCGATACGAGTAAGTCATTTAATTCAATCGATAAGAGTGCCAATCCACATCGCTGAAAATCTTTCTGGAGTTGTTCCAATGTCGCGGCACGAAAGGACTGATCACTTAAGGCATTTTTGACTTGTTCTTGTAGTTCCTGCGCCATGATTCGGAAAATGAATTAGTTTTGTATCAAATGTGAAGTTACGCATGAAAAGACTATTTGATATCATTTTTTCCAGTTTTGTTCTCTTGTGTTTTTTACCGTTGGGCATATTCATTTCACTTTTCATTCTATTAGAATCCCGAGGTGGAATCTTTTTTAAGCAAATCCGGATCGGTCAAAATGCGGTTCCATTTGGACTATATAAGTTCCGTTCTATGCGCACAAATGCGGAAGCTGGCGGAAAGATAACTGTCGGTTCAAGAGATCCAAGAATCACGAGAGTTGGGTATTATTTACGCAAGTTTAAATTGGATGAATTCCCGCAATTTATAAATGTTCTGAAAGGAGAAATGAGCATTGTTGGACCACGTCCAGAAGTGAAGGAATACGTTGATTTATATACAGAGGAACAACGAAAAATTCTTCAGGTGAAACCTGGTATTACGGATAATGCTTCCCTGGCATATTTTCACGAGAATGAATTATTGGCCAAATCTGACAATCCTCAACAGACCTACATCCACGAGATAATGCCGGCTAAAATTAAGCTGAACGAGAAATACCTTGCCAATCCGACCTTGAGTCAGGATCTTATCATCATCTGCAAAACATTTGCAAAAATCTTTCGTGCGTAATTTTTAGATAAATTCTTTGCTACATTTGTAGGCATATCGTAATATTGCAATATAACGATATTGTAAGCCATGGGAACGACGAAAAGCGAAGTATTTAGTGAAGAAATCAATGAATTATCCGCTGTATTTAAAGCCTTGGGTCATCCAGCACGGATAGCCATCATTCAATTTTTGCGAACGCAGGAAAAATGCATTTGTACGGATTTAGTGAAGGAACTTCCATTGGCTCAACCCACCATTTCACAGCATTTAAAGGAATTAAAAAATGCCGGGATTATTCAAGGAAGTGTTTCAGGCACGAGTATTTGTTATTGCTTGAATCTTGAGAAAATCAGTGAATTAGATGCTTTTTTAGCGTCCCTAAAATACGATCAGAATCCATCATGTTGTTAAAAAAAAGAAGCAATGAAATTAAGTGAATTTAAATCAAATTTGACAGGAATGACAACGGTGTCATTTCAATTACCAGATGGATCAACTGTTCCAGCACATTTTCATGTTACTGAAGTCGGACACGTTCAAAAACGTTTTATTGATTGCGGAGGAACAACAAGATTAGAAAATCGCATTGGTTTTCAATTATGGGAAGCAGAAGATTTTGACCACCGACTGCAAGCGGAAAAATTGATGAAAATTATTGAATTGTCTGAACGAACGTTGAACTTGCCAGATGAGGAGATCGAGGTTGAATACCAAGGAACTACCATTGGTAAATATCAATTGGCTTGGAATGGTGCTTCTTTTGAATTGCTTTCAACAAGCACAGCGTGTTTGGCCGAAGATAAATGTGGAATTCCACCGGCGAAACAGAAGATTAGTTTAGTTGAATTGTCTCCATCGACAAAATCGACGTGCACACCTGGAGGAGGTTGTTGTTAAAGGAAAAGGTATGAATGAAAGATTAAGCCAATTTTCTCAGCAAATTATTCAAGGTTTTGATGAGATTCCTGCGGATCGAAAATTACTACTCAACAAGTTGACTTTCTATATACGCGGAAATCAAAACGCAGGCAAGGAGTCTTTGTTGATGTTCATCTGTACACACAATTCTAGAAGAAGTCATTTCGGACAAATTTTGTGTGCGCTAGCAGCCGAATATTATCAAATTCCATCCATTCGCACATTCTCTGCTGGAACAGAAGTCACAGCCTTCCATCCAAATGCGATTTCAGCGCTACGTTCCATAGGAATGGACATAGAGACAACTCAAACGAGTGAAAATCCTCATTATGTCGTTCAACTGAATGCTGCGCGATCATTGGATGCTTTTTCAAAACTCATCGAGGATAAGGTCAATCCAAAAGAGAATTTCGCTGCCATCATGACGTGCACGCATGCGGAGCAAAATTGTCCCTTCGTCGCAGGAGCAGATTTCCGAATCGGACTTCCTTTTGAGGATCCAAAAGCATTCGATGGCACAACACAAGAAACGGAAATGTACTTGACGCGTGTGCATCAAATGGCCACTGAAATCTTTTATGTTTTTTCACAACTAAACAACTAAACCATGTCGACCCAAACGTCTGTTAAACGTCTTTCATTTCTAGATCGCTACCTCACATTGTGGATTTTTCTTGCCATGCTTGTTGGGGTTTTCATTGGAAACATTGTTCCAGATATGGATCAAAAATTGGATGCATTGTCTTATGGAACGACGAACATTCCACTAGCAATTGGACTCATCTTGATGATGTATCCACCTTTAACGAAGGTTCAGTTTTCTAAAATACCTCGCATTCTTTCAAAACCAAAGTTATTGTTGGTGTCCTTTTTCATCACATGGATTGTTGGTCCATTTCTGATGTTTTTATTAGCTGTACTTTTCTTGAAGGATTATCCAGAATACATGACTGGACTGATTATCATTGGACTTGCACCTTGTATCGCCATGGTCATTGTTTGGAACGAATTGGCGGATGGAAATCGTGAATTGGTAGCTGGATTGGTCGGAATCAATAGTTTACTTCAAGTATTTTTCTTTTCATCCTACGCGTATTTTTATTTGGAAATCGTCTTGCCGATGTTTGGAATTAATGGACTTCGTTTAAATATTTCGATGCTAGAAATTGCCCAAACGGTTGGTGTGTATTTAGGGATTCCATTTGTTTGTGCGGTGGCAAGTAGGTATGTGCTGATCAAACGAAAAGGGGAGGAGTGGTTTACGAATCGATTTATCCCTTTCGTTTCGCCAATCACCTTGATTTCTTTGTTATTCACCATAGTAGTGATGTTTAGTTTAAAAGGAAAAATGATGTTGTCGATTCCCATGGATGTTTTAACCATTGCGGTACCATTGGTGATTTATTTTGCGGTCATGTTTGTTCTGATGTTTTTGACAGCACGTTGGATGGGAGCAAGTTACTCGGATACTGCTGCACTATCCTTTACGGCATCAGGAAACAATTTTGAATTGGCGATTGCCGTTTCCATTGGTGTGTTTGGACTACATTCAGGTGAAGCATTTGCAGGAGTTGTTGGTCCATTGGTCGAAGTGCCAGCCTTGATTATTTTGGTGAAATTAGCGCAATTTTGGCGTAAGAAGTGGTTTACAAACCCTTCGTAATTTCTTGCCACAATCGATCCGGAGGAACGGGAGCTACTACAGAAATTTCTTCCTTGGAAGTTGGATGTGTGAATTTCAAGTAACGCGCATGTAAACAGATAGATCCATCCGGATTGGAACGTTTGGCTCCATATTTCACATCGCCTTTTATGATGCATCCAATGGAACTTAATTGAACGCGAATTTGATGATGACGTCCAGTCTCTAAAGTGATTTCCATTAAATGGTAACGATCACCGGATGCCAACATGCGGTAGGATAGTATCGCTTCTTTTGAACCTGTTACACTTGAATTTACAGGATAACTTTTATTTTGAGCTTCGTTCTTTTTTAAGTGATGAACGAGACGTCCATTTGTTTTTTCAGGTGCCGTTTCCACAATCGCCCAATAGATTTTATTGGTTTCTTTGTCCCTGAATTGTGCATTTAATCGTTCCAAGGCTTTGCTTGTGCGTGCAAAAACCAATGCACCACTTGTTGGACGATCCAAGCGATGAACCACACCACAAAAAACATTTCCTGGTTTTTGGTATTTTTCTTTCAAATACGCTTTGATTTCA
>CANHMH010000066.1 GCA_947461635.1 Flavobacteriales bacterium
CCAACCAAACGATTGAGGTATTCGGTCCATGTTTTGCGAACATTAAACGCTTCTTCTACATAAACGGTAGGATCAGACTGAATGCGCTCCGCAGTTTCTTTCATTCCAACCGCGTTTAAAAAACGACAGAATTTCGTCACTTTTTTCTCCCTTTTCAATAAATAGGCTTCGCGGTAATCTGCTGGAAGTTCAGATAATTCTGTGGGAGGAACCCATTCACCAAAACATTTTGGCCAATCCGGACAACCCATCCCACTTCCGGTGATGCGCACCAAACTTCCTGCTACAACAATTAAGTAAATAAGGATGATGATAAGCCAATTAAATCGAATAAATCGTTTTGAAAATTCCATGAAACAAAAATACCAAGGATTTTAATCCCGATGTCCATTTGAGGCCACTTTTAATTGATAAATCGAGCACTTTCCATTTGAGTAGTTTTACGCAATATCGTATCTTTGTCCCTTATTCAAAAAAACATGGAATTAAATTCACTTTCAGCCATTTCTCCAATCGACGGAAGATACCATTCTAAAACAAGTCAACTAGGGCCATACTTCTCCGAATTTGGACTCATTCGCTACCGAGTTTTGGTAGAAGTGGAATACTTTATTTCATTTGTTGAAAGTGGAATCGAACCACTTACTGACTTTCCAAAAGAAACGTTTTCCGCCTTAAAAGCGATCTACGAAAATTTCACCGAGGCAGATGCACTGTGGATTAAAGAAACAGAAAAAACAACCAATCACGACGTAAAAGCAGTAGAATACTTCCTGAAAAGCAAAATGGAAGAACTCAACTTACACAAATATTTGGAGTTCATTCACTTTGGACTCACCTCTCAAGACATCAACAACACCGCCATTCCACTTTCCTTGAAACAAGGAATTGAAGAAGTGTATTTACCGATGTTGGATGAGTTAATTGCGCAGTTAACAAGCTACCAAAATGAATGGAAAGATGTCCCAATGCTTGCTCGCACCCACGGACAACCCGCATCACCGACACGTTTAGGTAAAGAGATTCAAGTTTTCACAGAACGCTTAACAATCCAACGCAATCAACTAGTAAAACAAGATTATCCAGCGAAATTTGGTGGTGCAACCGGGAATTTCAATGCGCATCACGTGGCGTTTCCAAGCCACGACTGGGTGGCTTTTGCCAATGAATTTGTCAACGGTAAATTGGAATTAAACCGTTCTCAAACAACGACGCAAATTGAACATTACGATCAACTGGCTGCTTTATTCGATGTGATGAAACGCATCAACACCATCATTTTGGACTTGAACCGCGATATGTGGACCTACATTTCGATGGAATACTTCAAACAAAAAATCAAAGCAGGTGAAATCGGTTCTTCGGCAATGCCGCATAAAGTAAATCCAATTGATTTTGAAAATTCAGAAGGAAACATCGGAATCGCCAATGCTCTTTTTGAACATTTATCGGCTAAACTTCCCGTTTCTCGCTTGCAACGCGACTTAACAGATTCAACTGTACTTCGTGTGGTTGGCGTTCCAATTGCTCATAGTTTGATTTCTTTACAGTCAAGTTTAAAAGGACTCGGTAAATTATTATTGAACGAAGCGAAATTGCATGAGGACCTCGATCAAAACTGGGCAGTTGTTGCTGAAGCCATTCAAACGGTATTGCGCCGAGAAGGATTTGAGAAACCTTACGAAGCGTTGAAAGGATTGACACGTAAGAATGAACAAGTTACGAAAGAAAGTGTCCATGCTTTTATTGATGAATTGAAACTTTCACCTACCTTAACAGAAGAATTAAAGAACATTTCACCAAAATCCTATCTTGGAATACAACTTGTGAAACCTAACGATGCCTAAATTCCTCCTTGTATTTTTGTTCTGTTGCAATATCGTCGTTGCGCAAAACTTTCCAATTACTTGGGGACCTTTAGAGAGGAGCAATGGTTTATTATTAGACATTCTTCCGGAAAAACAATTAGACTTTAATGTACTTCGTTGGACAGGTGGTGCTAGTTTTGGCACCTATCGTCTTGTTTCATATGAAAACTTAAGTGCTTTCAATCAGCAAAAATTAAAACTCGTAACAGAAACCGGACTTTGTAATTTTGTTGATGCCTTTAGTTTTGGAAATGGCACAGCTGTATTTTTATCGGACCGAATGAAAAGTAGCATGATGCTCTACGTTCAATATTACGATGAAGATTTTAATGTGACTGACACAAAATTTTTGGCGGAATACGAAAATCCTAAATTCGATGCCAAACCTCAATTCACCATTATTTCTTCTCTGAATAGAAAGTACATTGGAATCATTTGGGAGAAAGAAGGAAAAGGAATAAACAATGATTTTTATGGGTATAAAATTCTGAATGACTCTCTGGAAATTGTTCGTGAAGGAGAATACAATGTTCCATTTGATGGAAACATGACCACGATCAATGCGCATCACATTTCCAACATCGGTGACTATTTTATTTGCCTAACAGAACACAACAAAGCTAACGACCGCATGTTTACGCGAAGTTTTGAAAATTTCAAAGCATTGCATGTGTACAAAGCCAGTGAAAAAGAATTGAAGGAATTTTCCATCGACTTAAAAGGCAAACGAATTGATGATTTGGTCATGTCTTCAAATGATCAAGGAGCTTTTGCCCTTACTGGAATTTATGGCACAGGAAATAAAAATGGCATAGAAGGAATTTTCAGTATTCAAATCGATCCAACGGACCATGCGCATAATTCAGAGTCTTTCATTCCCTTCGGAAAAGAAATCGTGAAGGAAATATGGTCAACGCGGCAACAAGATCGCTTTACGAATTCTATGAATAACAATGGAAATCCGAATGACTTAAATACTCGAGACTTTAGCTCTACACAATTATACGATTATCGGATGCGCGATTTTTTCACCTTGTCTGATGGCTCTATCGTTGGATCGATGGAACAATACTATGTTTACCAAAAAACAACCTACGACACGCGATCGAGCTTTACTACAACGATGAACTATTACTATTACGATGACATTGTTGCTTTTCGCATATCACCTAGCGGTGAATTAATTTGGCAAAAACGCATACCAAAATCTCAAGTTTCCATGAATGACTACGGAGAATTTAGTTCTTATTGTAGTTTTCAATCGGATAGTTCTCTGAATTTTATTTTTAATGACAATCAACGAAACTACGATGATCTTGGTGTTTTTGATAAAACAGAAAACAACTATTACAGTTTTAATTTATCGAAAAAAAATAACGCAGTTGCCTTGGTTCAAATAGACTTGACATCCGGCGAAATCAATCGAACAGCCATGGAAAGTCGCAAAGAATTGAATTCGATCGTTCTGCCAAAACAGTTTAGATTAGATTCATTTAACAAAGAAATTTTAATGTATTCCATTGCTGGTTCTTATGAACGCTTTGGTATTTTATCCTTTAAATAAGTAAGATGATTAAACACATCCTTTTTATTGTCTCCTCAATTGTATTTTTGATTTCATGTGATTTAATGCGCACAACAAAAAAGACAACAAATCCTTCCGAATCAACGAAAGCAGATGTCCATAGTTATGCGAATCTAAAAGAAATATCCACAAAACACCTGCATTTAGAATTGGATGTCAATTTCGAAAACCGAACAATTTATGGTGTAGCTCGTCACGAAATGATCAATAGAGGAGCGGATACTGCCATTTTTGATATCAATGGACTCATGATACAAAAGGTAACCATCGGAGAAAAAGGCACGGAGGAAGAAGCAGATATGTTTATCGATAAAATGGACAAAGATTCCATTCTTGGTCAAGCATTGATGGTGCCAATCAAAAAAGACACACGCTTTGTTAATATTTACTATCAAACAACTGAGCGATCGGATGCATTGGATTGGTTAGATACCAACTTAACAAGTTCGAAGACAAAACCATTTTTATACACACAAGGTCAAGCAATCCTTACGCGCACATGGATTCCATTGCAAGATTCTCCAAGCAATCGCATTACCTACAGTGCGGATGTTAAAGTTCCCTCAGATCTTCTCGCAGTAATGAGTGCAAAGAATCCAACCCAAAAAAACAGCGAGGGAAAATACCACTTTGAAATGGATAAGCCTATTCCAGCTTACTTAATCGCATTAGCTGTCGGGGATTTGAGCTATCATGCCTTTAGTGAAAACAGTGGAGTCTATGCAGAGCCAGAATTGCTACCCGCTTGCGAATTCGAGTTCGATGCCATCCCGAAAATGATTTCCGCAGCTGAACAACTTTATGGACCCTATCAATGGGAGCAATACGATATTTTGGTTCTCCCCTATTCGTTCCCTTTTGGCGGAATGGAAAATCCGATGTTGACTTTTGCGAATCCAACCTTATTAGCTGGCGACAAAAGTTTAGTCTCTGTGATTGCACATGAATTAGCCCATTCTTGGTCTGGAAATTTAGTGACCAACCGATCTTGGAATGACTTTTGGCTGAACGAAGGATTCACCGTTTACTTCGAGCAACGCATCATGGAATCCCTTTACGGAAAAGAAGTAGCAGACATTTTGGCTTTAATTGAATTCGATGAATTGAAGGATGAATTGACACGCATCAAGAAATCGAAAAATCCGGAAGACAGCAAGCTTCATTTGGCTTTAGAAGGACGCAATCCAGACGATGGAATGACCGATATCGCCTATGTGAAAGGAGCTTTTTTCTTGAAAACATTAGAAGAACGTGTCGGTCGAACAACGTTTGATGCATTTCTCAAAAAATACTTTGAACGATTTCAATTCAAAACCGTTGACACCAAACAATTCATCAGCTTTCTGAACAAAGAACTGCTTAAAAAGGAACACATCTCCTTTGACTATCATTCATGGATTTACGCGGAAGGACTTCCTGAAAGTTGTATAAAACTTCATTCAAAGCGTTTGGAGAACATGCAAATTCTAGCAGATGATTTCACGAATGGAAAGATAAGTTTTGCTCCGAAAATCACTTATAAATGGAAAAAAGTGGGTAAACGTCGGAAAAAAATCAAACAAGTTGAACAAATAACGTTTCAAGACCATATTGTGCAAGAATGGCAAACATTTATTCGACGCTTACCTAGAAACCTATCTCAAGAAAAGATGGGGGAAATAGATCATTACCTATATTTTTCCTTCAGTGGTAACAGTGAGCTATTAACCGAATGGTTTATTTTGAGTGCGAATTGTGGTTATGCTCCAACGAACAAAAAAGAAATTTCCGCATTTTTGTGCAAGGTTGGACGAAGAAAATACCTGATGCCCATTTATGAAGCGCTTCTTTTGAATAAATCGACACGCAATTTTGCGATTTATACATTCAATCAAACGAAAGCAAACTATCACGCTGTCTCTAGAAAATCGATAGAGGAATTAATCAGTGAAACGAAATAAGCTGTAGAACTAACAGGTAATGAATTGCGCCAAAAAAGTCGCGTTTAAGCCTAATTGGCTACTTCACTCATGAATTTAATGCGCATAAGGCGTAATTCCTCTTCTGAATAAAGTCCATCAAATTCATGGTAAGCAGTGACCAAATCATCGGTTTCAGCCTCGGAGAAGTAATCAAATATCTCCTCTTGGTTCTCGCCGTCTAAAATAGTATTGATGTAGTAATTGATGTTGACTCTTGTTCCAGCATTGATGATGGACTCGAGTTCGTCAAGAATATCGTCAAATGTCTTACCTTGAGCCTTTGCGATATCCTCTAAAGGAAGTTTTCTGTCAATGTTTTGAATTAACTGAACTTTCAGTACCGATTTATTGACCAGTGTTTTTACCACCATATCTTGAGGACGTTCGATATCGTTGCTCTCAACATAATTTGCGATTAAATCGATAAATGGCGCACCATAGCGCTGTGCCTTTCCTGTTCCAACACCTTGAATGTTTGTCAATTCATCCATCGTTATAGGATACTGCAAGCACATATCACGCAAAGAAGGTTCTTGAAAAATCACAAAAGGTGGAACACTTTTTTGCTTCGAAATCGTTTTTCGCAAGTCAATGAGTAAATCGTATAATTGCTCATCAAAAGCACCTCCTTTACCAGCAACCTGTACGATGGAATCATCGTCGTCAGTTCCGGAAAAATCATGTTGTTTGATCAACATAAAAGATGATGGATTTTTCAAAAATGCCCTGCCTTCTTCTGTTAATTTCAAGGTGCCAAAAGTCTCTACGTCTTTATAGATGAGTCCACCAACTCCAGTTTGACGAATCACTGCATTCCAGAAATGTTCATCCTTGTCTTTCCCAATTCCGAATGTTGGAAATTGATCTTGTTTATATGCTTTAATATCCGCGGTAACGTGTCCCGATAAATACGCGCAATAGTGTTTTGCTTTTTGGGTCTCGTCCATCAGAACAATAGCGTTCAATAGCATCTCCACATATTTCATTCCTTCGGTGCGTTCCCTTGGATTGCGGCAATTATCGCATTGTTCGTTGCATCTCTTCTCTTCGAATGTTTCTCCGAAATAATGTAGAATAAACTTGCGACGACAAACGGATGTTTCTGCATATGAAACGATTTCATGCAGTAATTGTCGTCCAATTTCTTGCTCTGTAATAGCCTTTCCTTGCAAAAACTTCTCAAGCTTTTCGATGTCCTTGTAGCTATAAAAAGCAACACATTCACCGATGCCACCATCTCTTCCCGCTCTTCCCGTTTCTTGGTAATAACTTTCCAACGATTTTGGAATGTCGTGATGAATGACATAACGCACGTCTGGCTTATCGATTCCCATTCCAAAAGCGATGGTTGCAACGATCACTTCCACATCTTCCATTAGGAACATGTCTTGATGCCTAGCTCTTGAACCAGCGTCGAGTCCTGCGTGATACGGTAAAGCGTTGATGCCATTTACTTGTAATAATTCGGCAATTTCCTCCACTTTTTTACGGCTCAAACAATAGATAATACCGCTTTCACCTTGGTGGTTTTTAATGTATCGAATGATTTCCTTTTCTACATCGCGTTTTGGTCGGATTTCGTAATACAGGTTATCACGGTTGAATGAGGACTTAAACACATCCGCATCCAACATATTCAAGTTCTTCTGGATGTCATATTGAACTTTCGGAGTCGCCGTTGCCGTTAAAGCAATGACAGGAACGTTTGATATTTTTTGAAAAATTTCACGAAGACGTCTGTATTCTGGACGGAAATCGTGTCCCCATTCAGAAATACAATGTGCTTCATCAATTGCAAAGAATGAAATCTCCACTGTGGTCAAGAAGTCTATGTTTTCTTTTTTTGTTAAGGATTCCGGTGCGACAAAGAGCATTTTGGTGCTTCCAGATTGGATATCCTTACGAACTTGCTGAATTTCACCTTTAGATAAGGAAGAATTCAAGAAATGCGCAACATTTTCATTTTCACTAAAGCCGCGAATGGCATCCACCTGATTTTTCATCAAGGCAATGAGAGGAGAAACAATGATTGCTGTTCCATTCATCAATAGCGAAGGCAATTGATAACACATTGACTTCCCTCCGCCAGTAGGCATAATGACAAAGGTATTTTTACCATTCAGAACATTGCGAATGATCGCTTCTTGTTCACCTTTAAATTGATCGAAACCAAAATAATGGCGCAATGCACTGTTGAGGTCAATTTGATTTTCAATATGTAATTCGGACTCCATGTTGGACTTTGTCTATGGGAAACAACAAGTTCTTTGACTTGTTCATTTAAATATAGGAATAATTATTCATTTGGACTAAAAATTGTTCTTCGTCCTTTTATTTTATCCATTTAATGCCACAACTTCTTTCACTTCTGGTAAATGTTGTTTGAGTAAGTTTTCAATTCCACCTTTGAGTGTTGCCGTAGATGATGGACAACCTGCACATGAACCTTTCATTAAAACAGTTACAATTCCATCTTCGAACCCAACAAAATCAATTGCTCCACCGTCGTTTTCAACCGCTGGACGAACATATTCATCCAACAATGCACGGATGGGGTCATCGAAATCACTTGGATTAAACGTTTTTGCGGGTTTATCTGAAGTTGATTCATCTTCCATTTGTGCTAATTGCGTAGGCATTTGAATCAATATTTCTTTACCAAAAGACATCCATTCTCTGATAAATTCACGTAATTCCATGTTAATGAAATCCCAAGGAACATTGTCAGTCTTCGTAATTGTAATAAAATTAGCTGCAATAAATACCTTTTGAACAAAAGGAAAATCGAATAGCGCTTCCGCTAATGGAGAATAGCCTTTCGAGTCTGCTTTAGAAGCGAATTCTACCGCATCTCCAGTAGCTAATAAATATTTATTCGCAACGTATTTCATCGTTGTCGGATTAGGAGTCATTTCCGCGTAAACAGTAACTGGAACCATCTTTGTTTTTTTCTACAAAAATAGCCAAATTAAACCGTTGAAGCGTTTAAAATATAGATTTTTTAAAGGGATTGATGTGCAGGTTGTAGCAAATCTAAAACGATTTTCACTGGTGTAAAAACTTCATTGGGTATTTCAACAAAAACAGTGTTCCATTTCGCCATTCCCCCATTCCAAAGACCCGGATATTCAATGAATTGAATTTTTTTACCAATGTGGTCTTTTTCGACAATAAAATAGGAATCGTTTTCAGTGAATTGAGTTAAATCAAACTTATTTCCATGGAAATCTTTCATACCAAGCACCATCATCACTGGATTAAAATGCGTGCTTTGCATCAGAAGTGCATTGACTTTATCGGTATTTGCCAATTGAGCCTTTTCCACAATTTGCTTACGGATCTTTCCATCCTTTTGAACGAAAAATGGACCACCACCTGGCTGACCTTCATTTTTAACCATCCCACAAACGCGCATGGGACGACGAATGAATGTTTTTAATTCCTCAAGATTTTTGATTTCATTTTGAGGTAATAATTGAAAACGTTGATTTAGTTTTTCAAATTCCACCAGCGATGGTTCTGCATCCAAGGTTAAAAAAGCTTCCTTCAAGTGATCCAACAGACCTACTAGGATTTTCCATTGCTCCGTACTTGCTTCTGATTGACTGAAATGTTGCAGGTTATCAATGTTTTTCACCAGCACGTACTCACTTTCAATTTGAGCCAAATTGGCCAACAAGGTTCCATGTCCAGCTGGACGACGAATCGCCTCGCTTTTGTCTCCAATTGCTAAGGTTCCATCAGGGTAAAATGCATATGAATTCGTGTTGGCATCTTGTTCCGAGTAACTTACCGGATAATCATCACCGGTCATTTCACTTAAACTCTTGATCGCCTCTTCAAAATGATCCTTAAATTTTGATTGAATCGTAAAATGAAAAGCAATGGGTTGATTCTTTAATTTACTGCCTTGAATCAGTTGTTCCTGAAATGGATTCAATATAAATGGTCCAAGGGAATGAAAGGGAATGAGCCCTTTAGGATACAGACCATAATTTAACCCGTCTTCTCCCAACACAAAAGTGATTAAATCATCTATGGTCCAAGCAAAATTTTCTATCTTTTCTTTAACATCATTAGGGAAACACTTGTAAAATGCAAAGGACGAAATGCGACGGATAAATTGCTCCGTCTGTGCCTGATTTAATTCCGATGTTTGATTCAAATAGTCATATAGAAATTGAAACATCCTAGAACCGGAACCGGAAGCAGGAATAAAAAAGGAGAGTTGTTTCGTTAACAATTCAAAACGTTGTTTGAACGCTAATTCTTCTTCTTTTTCAAGTTGAATAATCCCATCTCCCAGCCTACATGGTTTTAAAACATCAAGAGAGGGAACCCCGTTCAAAATGGCTTTTTTTTGCTCCAACACGTTTTTTTCTTCTGCTCCTATTTGCCCCATGTCTATGGAAAGTTGTTATTTTGCATCGTGAATCGATTCTTCGAAATTATAAAATATAGTTGGAAAGCCAAAGGAAGACATGGGATTCATTCTCCCTTTGTGTATGATTTAGTCGACAAATGTTTTCAACTAGCTATTTCAAAAAATCAATTAAAAAACGCCGCGTCTTCTGTAGGGACAAAATCAACTTCCCTAAAACTATTGACGCAATTGACTAAACACTTGAGTTTCCGTCGGATTTCGACCAATCTTCAGGCCTTAGAAACACTTCAGATCTTTCTTCACCAACAAAATATCCAAGCTGAAGTTGACGCATTGATTTTTCCAAAAAAAAGGGAAAAGGACTTAGAATCTAGTTTAATTTTTATTGAATGTTCTCAATTTAATCCAACCTCATGGAAAAATATCCTTGAACTTATTCCAAGCTTAGACGATCAGTCAATGTTTGTCGTGAGCGGCTTGAGAACAAAGGACTTTCCAATAAATGAATGGAATAAGCTTATTTCCCATTCCTCTCTTCACTTCACTGCAGATTTATTTCACGTTGGACTTTTATCAAAAAGAACATTTCAAGAAAAAGAACATTTCGTTCTTCGCTATTAATAGGCCGCTACAATCACATCTAACATTTCCGGCATTGACTTCACACTGAACGAAGTAAAAGCATCCGCTTGTTTTTTACGAGAACTCATTTTTTCTTTGGATGCCACGTTGGAGGATACAACTTGTACTTCGCTCAAATTTCCGGCAGTCCATGAATAGGTTGCAGCGCCAACGCTCGTAGTTGAAAGCGTAACATTAGAGCCATTTGCAAGACTTGATGACCACGAAACATCAGGAACTACGGTTACAATATCATCGGATGCACGCTCACTCTTCTCAGGTAATGGGCCTTCTATCGAAGCAATTTCATTAGGGATTTCTTGGTTTGATGACTCAGATGCAACTTCTGTAGGTATGATTGTCAAAAGGTTTGATTCCTTTTTCTTTTCTTTGGTTACTTGCTTAACTTCTGATTGAGTTTTTGGTTGGTTTTTAGCCAACGTTCTTTCTGGTTCTGATTGATAATTGAACCACGTCAGAACCAATGCTGCTGCTACCGCAGGAACAGAAGCCCAAGTAGCTACGCGACTAAAACGATTTTTAGAAAAGCGGATTTCCCTTCCTCCGGATTGTGGTTGTTTGCCCGCATATTTAATGGCAAAAAGTTGGTCCAAACGTAGTTTCGTGTTGGAATCATCCGTTGGTTGGTCCGACCAAACATCGACTTGCTGAAACAGCTTTTTCAAGGACTGAAATTCCTGTTCATCGGCACACCATTCCACTAATTGCAAACGTTCGGCGTCATTTAAGTCCGCAA
>CANHMH010000067.1 GCA_947461635.1 Flavobacteriales bacterium
CTGCTCATTGTGGAAGTGTGCGTCTGATTGACAATTTATTATTCTAATCCGTTTATTTGATTTATTTTTGCCGCGGAAAATATTATGTTAATTCAAGCTCTAAAATCTAAAATTCACCGCGTTCGTGTCACACAGGCTGACTTGAACTACATCGGTAGTATTACCATTGATGAGGCATTAATGGAAGCTGCAAATTTGATTGAAGGTGAGCGTGTTCAAATTGTCAATATCAATAACGGTGAGCGTTTTGAGACATACGTGATCAAAGGTGATCGTCTGTCTGGAATGATTTGTCTAAACGGTCCTGCAGCACGCAGAGTAGCTGTTGACGACATCATCATCATCATTGGTTATGGTTACATGGACTTTGAAGAAGCAAAAACATTCAAGCCTTCATTGGTATTTCCAAATGAGGCAACGAATTTGTTGGACTAATTTTCTAGGTTTCATTTCTTGAAACCACTACCTTTCCAAAAAAATCACATGGCAAGATTGGCGTACATCCAAGATAAAATTGTTTCCATCGAAGAAGCACAAAAACGCATTGCCTTATATAAATTGAAAAACGAAGCTCTCGTTTTCACAAATGGTTGTTTCGATGTACTTCACCTTGGACACGTGCGCTATTTAGCAGCAGCAGCCGATTTAGGGAAGCACCTCATCGTTGCTATTAACACAGATGATTCCGTTCGAAGATTAGGAAAAGCACCGAATCGTCCAATCAATCCGAATGACGCTCGTGCAACACTTATTGCTGCCTTAGGATTCGTGGATTTAGTTGTTTTCTTCAACGAAGACACGCCATTGGAAGTCATTAGCGCATTGAATCCAGATGTATTGGTGAAGGGAGCCGATTACGATAAAAACGAGACAGATCCATCAAAAGCTACGTATATCGTTGGTTCAGATGTCGTTCGTAATAAGGGTGGAATCGTCGAAACCATTGATTTGGTACAAGGATATTCAACGACAGAAATCTTGAGAAAAGGAGCGAAATAGTTCCTGGAAGATTGCTGCTTAAAACTGTATCTTTTTATACTGCGAATCATAGGCCTTGTCTTTGCCCCATGTTTTATCTAAGTAATTTTTATCAGCGATAATCAGCGCATCCAATTTTGCTTTAATTGCGAGGTTATTTTCCGTGATATCTCCTTTAAGAGCTACTTTGGTTATGGTCACGAGTACCTCATTGTTTTCAGACTCAAATTCAAAGCAATTAAACATGATTAAATGTGTTTTCGTTTGGAAACTGCCTCTTGATTTATATGTGAAGCCATTTGTCGAAAATTTGGTTCGAATGTCTTTCAGACTTGTCTTGCCAAACTTAAAATCAGAGAACAATGGTTGGACTCCCTTTTCGTCTTGTAACCAGTCATTTTCCATATAAACCACTTTTCCTTTATCCACCGTAATTGAAAAGTCATTTCCATTTTCAGTGCGAAACTTTTGCATTTTCTCCTCCTTAGCTATCCGTTCAAGGCTCACCTTTTCAAGTGATTTTTGATCATCATTTATTTTTACTCCAAACATAGAAATTTCTCCGGATGGAAGCAGAAAAGAACAAGTCAGGAAAAGGATTGCCACTGATTTAAAAAAAGCCATTCGTTTCATTTGGTTGATTGATCATTGAATTTTTGAAATTACTAAATTATATGCTTCCTGATTTTTGATAATGAATCATTCAGAACTAATTTACTTTTCCTCCACCTGATCCAAGTTTCACTACAGACTGTTGTTCCTTTTCCTGCTGTTCTTTCCAGGAATTTAAGGTCTTTTTCAACTTCGAATCTTTCGGTGGTTTTTTGACCTCTTGAAATCCCTGTTTGCTCGTCGGACCAAAGTTGATGTTCAATTCTTCTTTTGGGGCAACATTTGGAACATACGGCTTCACAGTGGAATCCTTTTGAAAGAAACCGAACTCGGCTTTCAGCATGGCCTTCGCTTGTTTTTTCTCTTGTTCACGGTATTCTTTGGCATGAAGCTTTCGTCCTTCATCGTCCCATTCATACATCGGATTATCCAAGGATCCGTGCATTCTCAAATAAAGCCGTATTCCCGTTCCGTCATCGATGATTTGGCCAAATTCAGTTTGATAGTTTTGTTGCTTGAGGTCGCGGAAACGAAAAGCTATGCGGTAATCAATGTCATTTTCGAATGAATGCCGACCGGAAAGATCCATGTCAAGTACTGTTGAACGAATCGTCATTTTAGGGATTTCAATCATTCCTTTTTGAATGATGATACTGTTTTCCATCGTTTTAAAATCAATGTCTTTCAATTTTTTCTCGAGTGCATCAATGTTGGACTTTCCTAAAACCAGTTTCCCTGATTTTGTTTTTAAACTTTCCGTGATGTCTTTAAATGAAGCTACATTTTTTAAGTGTCCATTAACCACTTTTAAATCAATTTTTGCTTCAATTCCCTGAAAATCTATTCCTTTGGACAAATGAAACGGTGCACGAAAAAAGACTGTTGCGGCTGCTTTTCCGCTGATGTTTTCATCGGTAATCACACCTTGTTCAAAATTATCCCACTCTTTAAACAAGGATTTAAAACGGATGTCATTGCTAGCAATTTGCGCGCTGATGATAAACCGTTCTGCTTGTTTTTCCTCCACCAACAAAGATCCATTGATTACAGCATTAGCATTCACCACACTTAATTGAGGAAAATGCAAACGACGTTCATGGATGTTCATTTTACTCCTCAACTGTTCAAAATGATGCTTTCCATAGCTTAGTTTTTCGACGTCCAAATTCAAGTCTCCTTCGATGGTATTCGGCAAAGAAAAAACAGCGCCGTTTTCAATCTTGTCCGCTTTTGAAGTTGATCCTAGATCTTCGATTTTCAAGTGCTGACTTTCCAATGAAACACTGGTTTTCAATTTTCCAGTTGCATTTATGAATGGAAAAATGTTTCCAAAAACCCCATTGATTTTCAGATCACTTGTTCCAATTTTTAAGGTCGCGTTTTTAATTCCCGCTTCGTTCCCGCGAAGAAACAGGTGACCATTTACCTCTTTAAAATTCCGTTTGTCATCCAATAATTTCAAACCGACGTTTTTCATGTCAATTTGCCCGTCACAGCGTTCAACGACGAACTCGCCACTTGTAGGATTACTGGACAAACTTAAATCTGTTTTCACTTGAACTGCTCCAGTGATGCGATCCACTCCAGGAAGATGAAAAATGGCGTGTAAAATGCGCAAATTCAGCAGTCCATTTGCATTCGCTTTGAGTTTTGGGGAATTGAATTCTGTCAATAAAAAATTTCCGGAAAACGGGCCACCTATGGTGTTGAATTGAACCTTTCGAAGCGCTACGTATTCCCCAAGCGAACCTGTGTTTTCATATTCGCCATTTAATTGAATGTCCGCGATTTTCACGCCGTATTCCGGTTCAGTTAATGACCCGTTTTCTACTTTAAATTCACACTTGACGGCAATTGGCTCAGTTGCAGTTAATGCACCATTCACCTTCAAATTGAAATCAACTTTTCCTTTCCCTTTAAATGTTTTGACATCCTGCGCTGCATCCAAGGAAAGCTTATTGACTAAATCTACGAGTTGAATGTTTTTTGATTGTACGTGAAAATGCAAACTATCCGGGGTGACCTTTCCAAGAAGTGAAAAAGGAAGTTTTTCAACTAATAATTCCGCCTTATCAATCGTAAAAATTCCACTTGTTTGATCCACATTCATAGCGAAATCATACGCTATGTTTTTGTTTTTTACGAGAGTGATTTCACCACTATTCAAGCGTTTTAATTTGAGTTTGCCCAGACTTTTGGCGACAAACTTCGTAGCACTAAAATCTCCTGCGATTTTTGATTGTTTCAGATTTGCATAAAGTGACTGGTGACTTACTTCGTTTTTATAAACGACTTCAAGGGAAGAAAGCACTATTTCCTTCAGCCTGAGTTTGAAATCTTTGTTGCTCGGACTTTGACTTGGTTTTAATATGTTATAATTTGCCTCCCCTTTTGCATTGTAACGAATGACCAACTTTCCAGGATCCACGCTTATTTTCTTTACGTGGTATTTCCCATGGTAAATGTCCATAGGATTAAAGGAAAGGCGCAGTCTGTCCGTATAAAATAAGGTGTCCGTTTTTTGGGCTTTCTCAAAGGACTCATGCACATAAAGATGTTCCAAATCAACCGAAAGATTTGGAAAAGAAGACCAAAAGCTTAAATCCATTTCTGCTACTTGAATAGGTACATTTAAGTTGGAATTTACTTCAGACAGCACGAATTGACAAATACGATCTTTGAAGAAAAAAAGCGCGACTGTGACCAATAAACAAGTACTGAATATCGGAATGAAAATCCATTTAAAAATAAGTCGGAGAATCATTTTCATAGCTATTAGACGAAGTGAGTATCTGAATGCGTACAATTCGGAAAAGGAAAAGTCAACTTAGAAACGAAAAGTTATCCGTTGGTCACATTAATTTTACGCCAAATCCTTCGAAGGAATTAGTAATTTTCGTGAGATGACTTATCTTTGTAACCTTAATTCAAATCCAATGAGTCATATCGACCTTTCTGAACAGGAAATCCTGAGAAGAGAATCCCTTCAAAAATTACGTGATTTGGGCATCGACCCTTATCCAGCTGCCTTATATCCCGTTGATGCATACGCAAATCAACTGAAGCAGGATTTCGAAGATGGTAAGGAAGTTTGTTTGGCTGGACGAATGATGTCTCAACGCATCATGGGAAAAGCTTCCTTCGCTGAATTGCAAGATACTTCTGGAAGAATTCAAGTGTACATAAACCGCGACGAAATTTGTCCAAATGAAGACAAAACGTTGTACAACGAAGTATTCAAAAAATTACTTGATTTAGGTGATTTTATTGGTGTGAAAGGACACATGTTTAAAACCCAAGTTGGCGAGATCTCCGTTCATGTGCACTCATTTACTATTTTGAGTAAATCATTGCGTCCACTTCCACTTCCAAAAACAGATACAGAAGGAAACGTACATGATGCTTTTACAGATCCTGAATTACGCTACCGTCAACGTTACGTTGATTTAGTCGTGAATCCACATGTGAAAGAAGTGTTTGTGAAACGAACAAAGTTATTCAACGCCATGCGTCACTTCTTTAACGAAGCTGGCTATATGGAAGTAGAAACGCCAATCTTACAAGCGATTCCTGGTGGAGCTTCTGCACGTCCGTTTATGACGCACCACAATGCCTTGGACATTCCATTGTACATGCGTATTGCGAATGAATTGTATTTAAAACGATTAATCGTAGGTGGATTTGATGGCGTGTATGAATTCTCTAAAAACTTCAGAAATGAAGGAATGGACCGTACACACAACCCAGAGTTTACCGCGATGGAAATTTATGTTTCCTACAAAGACTACAATTGGATGATGGACTTTACCGAGCGTCTATTGGAACATTGCGCAATGAGCGTAAATGGAAAAACAGAAGCAACTTTTGGTGAACATCATATTGATTTCCGTGCGCCATACAAACGCGTAACGATGCGTCAATCGATCATTGATTTCACTGGATTCGATATCGATGGCAAATCAGAGGAAGAACTTTTTGCTGCGGCAAAAGAAATGGGCATCGCCGTTGATGAAACGATGGGGAAAGGAAAATTGATCGATGAGATTTTTGGTGGAAAATGTGAAGGAAATTACATCCAACCTACATTCATCACTGATTATCCAAAAGAAATGTCTCCATTGTGTAAAGTTCACCGCGATAATCCTGAATTAACGGAGCGTTTTGAATTAATGGTCTGTGGAAAAGAGGTGGCGAATGCTTACTCCGAGTTAAATGATCCGATTGATCAACGCGAACGTTTTGAAGAACAACTTCGTTTGCAAGAAAAAGGAGACGATGAAGCGATGTTTATCGACCAAGATTTCTTGCGCGCATTGGAATACGGAATGCCACCAACAAGTGGACTTGGCATCGGAATGGACCGTTTGATCATGTACTTAACAAACAACGCATCGATCCAAGAGATTTTGTTCTTCCCTCAAATGCGTCCGGAAACAAAAAGTGTGAAAATCGAATTGAACGAGAACGAACAAGCCATTTTCTCCATGATGCAAAAACAAGGTGAATCCGTTTTACCTGAGTTGAGAGCTCAATTTGCCGATATGAGTAATAAGGTTTGGGACAACAGTGTAAAAACCTTGACGAAAAACAACTTGTTGAAGGTAAGTAAAGAGAATGACATTCTTTTTATTCGTTTGGTTTAATCGTATTTGACCCATTTTAACATTTCTGTCTGACTTTCTCCAAGGTAGTTGGTCCAGGTTACACGAACAAAATAACATCCAGCGGCCAAATCTACCGGTAAATTCGCATAGGATTGTTGTTGGACTTCAAGATCAGCCACAAGATTTCCCTTGGCATCAACGACATTTATACGGAATTCAGATACCTCATCATTCGGTAATCTCACAAAAACGTCCTCGCCAACAGAAGATGGATTTGGATAGAGTTGAACGTGTTCTGTGCTTGGTATGATGAACTTTGAGCGATCAAATTCGAATAAAAAGAAGCCATTGTTTCGATCGGAAATCAAGATGCGTTCACTGGGTAAAAGTGCATGAATCCCCCATGCTCCCCACATGGAAAAGCCATTCGTAATTGCATTATCAATATACGTATCATAAATGCCTATTTCCTGTGGTGGATTCTTGCGTAAATCGAAAATGCGAAGTCCGTCGTTGTAGTACGCCACAAATGCAAATTCGTTGGTGATTTGAATGTTGTGTGGTGTTTTCGGATAAGGCGTGTTGTCCGTTCCAAAAAATTGTTGAACTTGAAGTTGTCCATTCGCTAACACGCGGCATTTTTTTAAAGCTAATCCAGCCGTTTCGTCGGCAAAAACATAGGTGCTTTCATCTGGACTCAACCATCCTTGGTGATTGTATCCTTGTTGTGGGTAGAAGCTAAGGTTATTCACATAAACCGGATTACTTGGATTGCTAAAATCATACGTGCGCAAGCCATCAAATCCGCAATTTAAAATCGCTCGGTTGTTCTTGACGTATAAATCGTGCACTTCGGGAATATCATTTGGTCCTTCCCATAAAAGTGTAGGAAGAATCGGGTTTGCCAAAGAATACACACGTAAAGGGATAATGCCAAGTTCATTTCCATTTACAATCGGATTGACTAAAGTCAAATAAAGCAGTGCATTCGCTGAATCGATGAATAAATTATGTGATTTTCCGAAATATTGATCTTGTAAATCGGCAACCAGATGTACAGAGTCCGGTAAGTAGGATAAATCCATGATTTGTAGACTACTTGGACCTTCATCACATGTGGCGTACAAGAAATTTTGGTAGTGTTTGTATTCACGGGTGATTGCTTGGGCTGATTGGTAGCGACCGGGTACGAAATCCACAAAGTGTAAGCTATCTTGTTCGGTCAATTCAAAAATATGCGCACCTTCCGTGGAGCCAATGACCGCATATTCACGTCCATTTTGGACAAAAGCCCAACAACTACTGAAGCGCACCTGACTTGAGCTCGTCATAATCGTGTCTGAAAACCAATGGTCTAACAAGCGAACATTTTTTATTTCTTGTGCGGAAACGTGGCCTAATAGAAAAATGAAAGAAATAAAAATGAACTGTTTCATGTACTTAAATGTAGCGTTTGCAAAACTCCCACATGACGATTCCAGCACATACACTGACGTTCAAACTGTGTTTCGTGCCAAATTGGGGGATTTCAATCACGTAGTTCGATGCATCAATCACTTGCTGGTTCACACCATTTACTTCATTTCCAAAAACAAGCGCAAACTTTTGATCCGTGAGTGAATGAATGTCTTGAAGCATGGTCGTTTGTTCCGTTTGCTCAACTGTACAGACAGCATACCCTTGTTGTTTCAATTCAGCTGTTAGTTCAAGAATATCGGAACGGTATTCCCATTCGACGGTTTCTGTTGCGCCGAGAGCCGTTTTGTGAATATCTCGATGAGGTGGACACGCACATATTCCACAGAGGTAAATTTTCTCCACACTAAACGCATCCGAGGTGCGAAAAAAAGAACCGATGTTATTCAAGGAACGGATATCATCCAAGACAATAACAATGGGGTTTTTTGCTTGTATTTTATAGGCTTCGTCAGAAACACGGTTCAGTTCCCAAAGCTTTAATTTTTTGTTTTTTGTTTCTGTACTCATCTTGAATCAAAGTTAAGAGTAATTGTTAAAATGTTCTTGGAAATTGGTGCAGAAGACCACATAAAAATTCCTAATTTTAAGTTCCAATTTTAAATTGCCCAACTTGTCAAAATCGAACACAGCTAAAGTCGTCACAGAAACGCCTTTGATGAAACAATACAATCAAATTAAAGCCCGTCATCCGGAAGCTTTGTTGTTGTTTCGCGTGGGTGATTTTTATGAGACATTTGGGGAGGATGCGATAAAAACCTCACGGATATTAGGGATCATTCTAACGAAACGCGGAAATGGTTCGGCAACTGAAATTGAATTAGCTGGATTTCCACATCATTCCCTGGACACCTATTTGCCAAAACTTGTTCGGGCAGGACAACGTGTCGCTATTTGCGACCAGTTAGAGGATCCAAAAATGACAAAAACCATTGTCAAAAGAGGTGTAACAGAATTGGTTACTCCAGGGGTTTCCTTTAATGATCAAGTGCTCGAACAATCGCGCAATAACTTCCTTTGTGCAATTCATTTTGAAAAAACAGCGATTGGCGTAGCCTTTTTAGATGTTTCCACCGGGGAATTCTTGGTGGCACAAGGAAATAAAGAATACATCGATAAACTGATTAGTGGTTTTGAACCAACTGAAATCATCTACCAAAAAAACAAACGATCTGATTTCGAACAGCAATTTGGCGAGAATCATTTTACGTTTCGTGTGGAAGATTGGGTATATACCAACGAATACGCGAACGAAATGCTCACCAAGCATTTTGGAACAAAATCTTTGAAGGGATTTGGGATTGAAGGATTATCCGCAGCCATTGTTGCAGCTGGAGCAGTTTTTCATTATTTGAATGAAAACCAACACCATCGCTTAGGACACATTTCAACGATTTCGCGTATCGAAGAAGAAAAATATGTGTGGCTCGATCGCTTTACGGTGCGTAACCTCGAATTGATTTATTCCGCTAATGAAAATGCCGTTACGCTTTCTGATGTGTTAGATCACACACTTACCCCAATGGGTGGACGTCAAATGAAACGTTGGATTGTTTTACCATTGAAGGACCAAAAACCCATTGAAGAGCGCTTGGACATTGTAGACTATTTGGTGTCACATCCTGAAATTAGCTACGAAATTGGACAAAGACTCAAAGAAATTGGAGATTTAGAACGACTGATTTCCAAAGTAGCTGTTGGTAAAGTCAATCCGAAAGAAGTCATGCATTTGCGTCGAACATTGATGCAAATTGATCCAATTAAGGAACTTTTAAAGGATGGGGATTTAGTTTCCTTGAAAAAACTGACTGAGCAGATGAACGGGTGTCAAAGTTTAATCGATTTGATCGACAAAACACTTTGCGATGAACCTGTTGCTCAGGTTGGGAAAGGAATGATCATCCGCTCAGGTTTTCATTCAGATTTAGATGATCTTCGTGAAATTTCTTTCAACGGAAAGGATTACCTGGAACAAATACAAGAGCGTGAGTCAAAACGCACGGGAATTCCCAGTTTAAAAATCGCCTTTAATAATGTGTTCGGATATTTCATCGAGGTGCGTAATACGCACAAAGACAAGGTTCCAGAAGAATGGATTCGCAAGCAGACACTTGTCAATGCGGAACGATACATCACCGAAGAACTGAAAGAATACGAAGGAAAAATTCTCGGTGCAGAGGAAAAAATCTATGCCATTGAATCCAAATTGTTTCAGGACCTTGTGTTTAGCATGGCGGATTACATTCAGCCGATTCAACACAATGCATTACTGATTGCGCGTTTGGATTGTTTGTTCTCTTTTGCGGAAACGGCAAAGGAAAACAATTATGTGCGCCCTGAAATAAACGAAAGTTTTGTTTTGGATATTAAAAATGGACGTCACCCTGTCATTGAACGACGTCTTCCAGTTGGAGAGACATACATCGCAAACGATGTACTACTCGACAACAATGACCAACAAATCATCATGATTACCGGTCCGAATATGAGTGGGAAAAGCGCGATTCTTCGTCAAACTGCTCTTATTGTCCTAATGGCACAAATGGGTAGTTTCGTTCCTGCTGATGCGGCAAAAATCGGCTTGATTGACAAAGTCTTTACCCGCGTGGGTGCTTCTGATAACATTTCTTCCGGAGAATCAACGTTCATGGTGGAAATGAATGAAACAGCGAGTATTTTGAACAATATTTCTCCTCGTAGTTTAATTCTACTAGATGAAATTGGACGCGGAACAAGTACCTATGACGGAATATCAATTGCCTGGTCCATTGCTGAATTCATTCATGAAAATGCAAAAGCAAAATGCAAAACCTTGTTTGCAACGCACTACCATGAGTTAAATGAAATGAGCAAAAGTTTTGAGCGCATTCGAAACCATAACGTGTCGGTAAAAGAATTGGGCGATCGTGTTTTATTCCTTCGGAAATTAACACCAGGAGGAAGTGCACACTCCTTTGGAATCCACGTGGCACGAATGGCCGGAATGCCTCCTATGGTATTGAAAAGAGCAGAGCAAGTATTGAAAGACCTTGAATTTTCTCATGCAAATGTTGGTTCAACGAGTGGAAATAAAAAAACAAAGAAGGACAAAGATCCAAATATGCAATTGAGCTTTTTCCAGTTAAATGATCCTGTTTTGGAGCAAATTCATGAAGAATTAATTGGAATTGACATCAATACACTGACTCCAGTGGAAGCACTAATGAAGTTAAATGAAATCAAAAAATTAACAGGTGGGTAAAATCAAAGATTTCTTGTTGCTGAACTTTTTAGTCAGCATTTTATTCGCATGTTCCATTGAAGAAGCTAAACCCTTAGCTCATAAAAAATTAGTGATTGCTTCCGATTTTCTCTATCCAAAAGACAGTAAGTATTTTGGTTCGTTTGCAAAAGATGAAAAAGTTCACATCGAAATTATTCACATGCGTGCTGACTCCATTGAATATCGCTTGAAAAAAGATGGGTACAATACCAATATTGATC